>NZ_JBHFAB010000047.1:0-3623 GCF_042510955.1 Streptacidiphilus cavernicola | reverse complement strand
GGCGCCGGGCAGCTGCCCGGCGGACCCTCCCTCCCCCAGGAGCGCCGCCTCGTCACCGCCGTCCCCGGCCCCAAGTCGCAGGAGCTGCAGGCCCGCAAGCTCGCCGCGGTGGCCGCAGGCGTCGGCACCACCCTTCCGGTCTACATCACCCGGGCCGGCGGCGGCGTCGTCGAGGACGTGGACGGCAACTCGCTGATCGACTTCGGCGCCGGCATCGCCGTCACCAACGTCGGCAACAGCGCCCAGGCGGTCGTCGACCGCGCCTCCGCGCAGCTCGCCGCCTTCACCCACACCTGTTTCATGGTCACCCCGTACGAGGGCTACGTCGCCGTCGCCGAGCAGCTCAACGAGCTGACCCCGGGCGACCACGAGAAGCGCTCCGCACTGTTCAACTCCGGCGCCGAGGCCGTCGAGAACGCGGTGAAGATCGCCCGCGCCTACACCAAGCGCACCGCCGTGGTCGTCTTCGACCACGGCTACCACGGCCGCACCAACCTCACCATGGGCATGACGGCGAAGAACATGCCGTACAAGCAGGGCTTCGGCCCGTTCGCCCCCGAGGTCTACCGGGTCCCGGTGGCCTACCCGTTCCGCTGGCTGACCGGTGCGGACAACGCCGCCGCCGAGGCCGCGGCCCAGGCCATCGACATGATCAACAAGCAGGTCGGCACCGAGAACGTCGCCGCCATCGTGATCGAGCCGATCCTCGGCGAAGGCGGCTTCATCGAGCCGGCCAAGGGCTTCCTGCCCGCGATCGTGGAGTTCGCCAAGGCCAACGGCATCGTCTTCGTCGCGGACGAGATCCAGACCGGCTTCTGCCGCACCGGCCAGTGGTTCGCCTGCGACGACGAGGGCATCGTCCCCGACCTGATCACCACCGCCAAGGGCATCGCCGGCGGCCTCCCGCTCGCCGCCGTCACCGGCCGCGCCGAGATCATGGACGCGGCGCACGCCGGCGGCCTCGGCGGCACCTACGGCGGCAACCCGGTCGCCTGCGCCGCCGCCCTCGGCTCGATCGAGACCATGAAGGAGCTCGACCTCAACGCCAAGGCCCAGGCCATCGGCGCGACCATGCTGCCGCGCCTGCGCGCGATGCAGGAGAAGTTCGACGTCATCGGGGACGTCCGCGGTCGCGGCGCGATGATCGCCGTGGAACTGGTGAAGCCCGGCAGCAAGGACCCGAACCCGGAGGCCACCGCCGCGCTCGCCAAGGCCTGCCACGCCGAGGGCCTGCTGGTCCTCACCGCGGGCACCTACGGCAACGTGCTGCGCTTCCTGCCGCCGCTGGTCATGCCGGAGCACCTGCTCAACGAGGGCCTGGACATCATCGAGGCGGCCTTCGCCGGGCTCTGAGGGCCCTCGGACAGCTGTCCCGCCGCCATCGGGTCCGAATTGGCGTGAAGATGGTGTGCGGACCTGATGGCGGGTGGGTGAGGCGTCCACCAGGCTGCCCACCTGTGTCGTACTGTCATTGCAGATGGAGAAGCAGAGTCCGTCGGTGACTGACCCTCACCGGCGAAACGCCGCCGAGGACACCACAGCGAGCTCCGGCTCGCATCCCCTCAGCCGATCGACCGTCCGCCGCACCCAAACCCCCCGGGCCACGTGGACAGGCGATCACCACAGCCGCCCCGGAGCTCTCCCCCCTGCTCCGGGGCGGCCTCCTCATGCCCTGATACTGCTGAAGTCGGTGTGGTTTCCGGCCGTTCTGCTGACCGTTCTGGTCGTGGTCACCGAGCAGGTGATCGCCAAGGGCCCGCTGCTCGGCACCGATCGCTGGATCCGCGACTGGCTGCAGGCCAAGGTCGCAGCCAATCCGTACCCGATCACCAACACCTACGCCCGCTGGTGGACCCACTTCGGCAGCCCGGAGATCGCGGTCACCGCGCTGGTGCTGGTCACCCTGGCCTCGGCGGCGCGTGCCCGCTCCTGGAAGCCGGTGGTCTCCGCGGCCCTGGCCGGGACCGCGCTGTTCGCCACGGTGATCCCCGGCAAGCTCCTGATCGGCCGTCCGGGCCCCGAGGGATGGGTGGTCGGACCTGGCGACCTGGGCTGGTACCCGTCCGGCCACACCGCCACCGCCACCGTCTGTCTGGGCGCCGCCGCCTGGATCCTGGCCACCTGCTTCGCCCTGGGCCCATGGCTCCGCCGTGCCCTCTACACGGCGACGGCGGCGCTCTGTGCGAGCGTCGGCTTCTGCCTGATGTGGTGTGACTTCCACTGGTTCCTGGACGTGCTGGGCAGCCTGTGCCTCAGCGGCGTGATCCTGTGGTCCCTGGTCCGCTGGGGCCCCCGCCCGCCAGCCACGGACAGCCCGCAGCGACCCGACTGACGCAGGTACTAGCGTCTTCGTCCATGGCAGGCATCCCAGCACATCAGACACAGACACAGACCTTCTACGACGACCTGGCCGCCGACTACCACCACCTCTACGGTGACTGGAACGCCTCAGTCACCCGGCAGGGAGCCGCCCTCGACGCCCTGATCCGCCGGGAACTCGGACCCGGTCCGCAACGCGTCTGGGACTGCGCCTGCGGCATCGGCACCCAGTCCCTCGGCCTCGCCGCCCTGGGCCACGAGGTGGTCGGCACCGACCTCAGCCCCAACGCCGTCGCCCGCGCCGCGGAAGAAGCCGGCGCGAGATCACTCCCGCTCCGGGTGGCGGTCGCCGACATGCGACGACTGCCGGTGCTGCCCGGCAGCTTCGACGCAGTGCTCTGCGCGGACAACTCACTGGCCCACCTCCTCACCGAGGAGGACGTCGACGCCGCGCTCGGCGCGATGCGCCAGGCCCTACGCGCGGAAGGCCTGCTCGTGATCAGCATGCGCGCGTACGACCAGGTACGCGCGGACCACCCCACATCGACAGTGCCTCAGGTCACCAGGACCGACGCAGGCCGTGTCATCAGCTTCCAACTCTGGCACTGGCACCCGGACGGCGAGCACTACGACCTGGAGCACTTCCAACTGCTCCCAACAGCGGACGACGGGACCGAGGGAGCCGACGGAGCCGAGTGGCAGGTCCACACCCGCCGCGCCACGTCCTGGGCGATCACTCCGGCACAGCTGACCGCACGGGCAGACGCCGCCGGCTTCAGCGACATCACCTGGCACAGGCCGGAGGACAGCGGCTACTTCCAACCACTGCTCACAGCGAGGAAGGGCGGGTAGGGGCGGTGCGGTCTGGTGTGGTGCGCTGTGTTGGGTGGGGTCGGCCTTCGCCGTTGCTGCGGTGTCGGGTCCGTCTCGCGCCTTCGGCGCACTGCAGCAACGACGCGGGAGCCGGGGCGGGGCTCGGGTTGGTGCCTGGCCGCCGGGTCGGCGAGTGAATACTCACCAACCCCAACCACCCCGGGCCCTGCCTTGTGGTTGCTGCTGTGCGCCGGAGGCGCGAGACGGCGCCGCACCCACGCAACGGTGAAGGTCGACCCCACCAACCCGTCTGTTTTGTGTCTGGAACGCAGGAAGCCCCCTGACCGATGGTCAGGGGGCTTCACTGGTAATGGTTGTTCGGCGGCGTCCTACTCTCCCACAGGGTCCCCCCTGCAGTACCATCGGCGCTGTGAGGCTTAGCTTCCGGGTTCGGGATGTTACCGGGCGTTTCCCTCACGCTATGACCACCG
>NZ_JBHFAB010000046.1:0-4410 GCF_042510955.1 Streptacidiphilus cavernicola | reverse complement strand
GGACTCGGACGACGCTGACGACTCAGCCGGTCCGCTCGCGCCGGAGGCCCCTCCGCTCCCCACCCCCCTCACCCACCCGGTGGCCGTCGTGGGCGCCGGCACCATCGGCCGCTCGGTCGCCCACGCCCTGGCCACGACCGGCCACCACGTCCTGCTCCTGGACACCACCGACCAGCTGCTGGACCAGTCGATCCGTCAACTACGCCGCGACCTGCGCTTCGAACGCCTGCTGGGCCAGGTCCAGGACCGCGACGACGCCGAAGTCCTGCGCCGGATCGAGCCGACCACCGACTACGCCCGCCTGGCCCAGGCCGGCTTCGTGATCGAGAACACCACCGAGGACTGGGACGTCAAACGCGAGGTCTACCAGCAGCTCGACCAGCTCTGCGCCCCGGGCGTCGTCTTCGCCGCGAACACCTCCTGCGTCCCGATCACCCGGCTGGCGGCCCAGACCACCCGCCCCGAGCAGGTCCTGGGGATGCACTTCATGAACCCGGTCCCGGTCAAGCCGGTGGTCGAGATGGTCCGCGGCTTCCACACCTCGCCCGAGACCGTTGCCCGCGCCCGCGCCCTGCTGGCCGCGATGGGCAAGGAAGGCGTCCTGGTCGAGGACTCACCGGGCTTCGTCGCCAACCGGGTCATGATGCTGGCCGTCAACGAGGCCGCCTACCTGGTCCACGAGCACGTCGCCGAACCCGCCGAGGTGGACCGGATCTTCACCTCCTGCTTCGGCCACCCGATGGGCATGCTGGCCACCGCCGACCTGATCGGCCTCGACACGGTCCTGCTCAGCATCGAGCAGCTGCACGACCGCTTCGCCGACAGCAAGTACCGCCCCTGCCCGCTGCTGCGCCGCATGGTCGACGCCGGCCACCTGGGCCGAAAGTCCGGCCAGGGCTTCTTCACCTACACCTGACACCCCCTCCCACACCCCCGAAAGGCCCCCCATGCTCCTCACCGCCCCCACCACCACTCCCGCCCCCACCCCCACCACCCCTGTCCGCGACCAGACCCGCGCCTACCTCTCCGCCAGCCTCGGCCACCCCGTGTCCGACGACCAGGACGTGTTCGCCGCAGGCCTGGCCAACTCCCTCTTCGCCGCGCAGCTGGTCCTGTTCGTCGAGGACCGCTTCGCCGTCACCGTCGAGGACGACGAGCTGGAGATCGCCTCCTTCTGCTCCGTCGACGCGATCACCGCGTTCGTCGCCCGCAAGACCGGGGCCGGCCATGGCCGGTAACCAGTTCACCCTCACCCCCGACCAACGCGACCTCCAAGCCCGGTTCCGCGCCTTCGCCGCCCGCGAGGTGGCCCCGCTCGCCGCCCGCCACGACCGCGAACAGCGCCTGGACCGCTCCCTGGTCGACCTGCTCGCCAAGCAGAACATGCTGGCCGCCCAGATCCCGGCAGCCTCGGGCGGACCGGGCCTGGACGCGGTCGGCTACGGCCTGCTGCACGAGGAGATCGGCCGGGCCTGCTCGTCCACCCGCAGCCTGCTCACCGTCCACGACATGGTCACCGAGTCCGTCTGGCGCTGGGGCGACCAGACGCTGCGCAGCACCTGGCTGCCGTCCCTGCTCTGCGGCTCGACCCTGGCCGCGTTCGCGCTCAGCGAGCCCGAAGCCGGCAGCGACGCCGCCGCGATAGCGACCCGCGCCGAACCGGTCCCGGGCGGCCACTCGTTCCGCCTGACCGGTACCAAACGCTGGATCAGCTTCGGCCAGCTGGCCGACGTCTTCCTGGTCTTCGCCCGCACCCCCGAAGGCGTCTCCGCGTTCCTGGTCGAACGGGACCGCCCCGGCGTCACCGTCGAACCGCTGCACGACATGCTCGGCACCCGCGGCGCGATGCTCGCCCAACTGTCCTTCCAGGACTGCGAGGTCCCGCGGGCCAACCTGGTCGGCCGCCCCGGCCGCGCGCACCCGTTCCTGGTCACCCACGCGCTGACGCTGGGCCGCTACAGCGTGGCCTGCGGCAGTGTCGGCATCGTCCAGGCGTGCCTGGACGCCGCCACCGCCCACGCCACCGCCCGCGGCACGATGCGCCACCAGCTGGTCCAGCGGATGCTCGCGGACATGGTCATCGCCGCGCGGGCGGGCCGGATGCTGGCCCTGCGCGCAGGCGAGCTGGCAGCGCACCGCAGCCCCGAAGCACCGCTGGCCGCCACCGAGGCCAAGTACTTCTGCGGCCGGGCCGCCGCAGACGCCGCCCGCGACGCCGTCCAGGTCCTGGGCGCGGCCGGCTGCTCCCCCGACCACCCGGTGGCCCGCTACTACAGGGACGCCAAGGTGATGGAGATCATCGAGGGCAGCAACGAAGTAAGCCAGACCATGATCGGCAGGTTCGGACACACCGACAGGAGCAGCACCCCATGACCCCCACCCTGACCCCCACCGCCCCCGTCCCCGCGCCCGTCTCCACCCCCGCCCCCCTCAAAGCCGTCATCTGGGACCTGGACAACACCCTGTGGGAAGGCGTCCTGACCGAAAACGGCGCGCACCGCCTGCGCCCCGGTGTCGCGGACACCGTCCGACGCCTCGACGAACTCGGCATCCTCCAGTCCGTAGCCAGCCGCAACGACCCCGCCCCCGCCCTGGCCGCACTGACCGGCTTCGGCTTGGCCGATTACTTCCTGGCGCCGCAGATCAACTGGGGCGCCAAGTCCGAGTCCGTGCGCCGCATCGCCGCAGCCCTGAACCTGCACCCCGAATCGTTCCTCTTCGTCGACGACGACCCCTTCGAGCGCGCGGAGGTCCACCAGTCCCACCCCCGGATACAGCTGTGGGACCCCGCCGACGACGTGGCGGCAGTCCTGACCCGCCCCCAGTTCACCTCCACCGAGGTCACCGCGGAGGGCTCGCAACGACGCGCGCTCTACCGCTCGGAGCTGGTCCGCGCCGAAGCAGAGCGCGAGTTCACCGGTACCCCGCCCCAGTTCCTGGCCTCACTCGACCTACGGCTGACGATCCGCCGCGCCGGCCCGCAGGACCTGGCCCGGGCCGAGGAGCTGACCGTCCGCACCCACCAGCTGAACGCCACCGGCTACACCTACTCGGCCGCCGAGCTCGACGTCCTGCGCAGTTCCCGGACCCACACCGTCCTGGTCGCCGAACTGAGCGACCGCTTCGGCGACTACGGCATCGTGGGCGTCGTCCTGGTCGAGCAGTGGCGCTCGGTGTGGACCCTCAAACTCCTCCTGGCCTCCTGCCGGGTGATGTCCCGCGGCGTGGGCGGCATGCTCCTGGCCCACGTGGTCGAACGCGCCCACACCGCAGGCGCCCGCCTCTTCGGCGAATTCGTCCCCACCGACCGCAACCGGCAGATGCTGGTCGCCTACCGCTTCGCCGGCTTCCGCCAAACCCCCACCGCCACCCCAGCCCCAGCCCCCGCCTCCACCCCAGCCCCCAACCCCTCCGCCGCCCCCAACCCCGCCACAGCAGTCGTCCTGGAGCACAACGGCACGACGATCCCCCCGATCCCCACCCACGTCCACCTCACCAGTGACTTCTGACCCCACCGCACCCGGAGACAGCGGCATCGTCGACCTGTGGTGGATCTGCCTCTGCCCGCACACCGCCTGGCAGGGCAGCGCCCACCTGTCCACCGACGAGACCGCCCGAGCAGCGCGCATGCTCCGCCCTGTCAGTTGTCTGCATAGTCACGACATCTTCAAGGCTCTGAAGTGGTCTGCCGTGATTGGGGTAACGAAGTTTTCGATCTTTGTGGTAGGCAGTCTCACCTGTAGTGGTCTGATCGATGCTTCAATCGCGATTTTATGATCTTGGTGTTGAAGTGCAGTGCTGGAGTTGGATGGAAGATGTCGTAACTGTGCAGACAATTGTCTGGAATCGGCGCCGTTCGGTGTCGGATAGATGATCATGAATGGGGTGCTCCTGGCACCTGGGCTGCGCGGAGTCGGAGGGGTGGAACTCGCCGCCTGTCGTCGGGATGGGCCGGTCCGCGGACGCGGTGTCAGTGTCGGTCGCTACGGTGGGATCTCGGGTCCTGTGAGCGTGTCGGCGGACGGCGTGCCGGGGGATCCGTGGGGGAGGGCCGGATGAAACGCGAGCGAGCTACCGCGCTGATGGCGGAGATGGTTGACCGGCTGGAGGGCGGTGCGTGGCCGCTGGGCCTGGTCAAGGAGGTGTATGTCTTCGGGTCCTATGCCAGGGGCGCTTTGAATCCCGGGGACGTCGACGTGGTGGTGCAGCACGGCACTGACGAGAAGTGGCTCCAGGAATCGCTGCACGCGTCGGTCTACGGCTCGGATTCCCACACCTCGATGAAGCAGGTGTCAGCGACGGCGCTTTTCCCCTACTTCGGGCGGTTGCTGTCGGCGTAATTCCCCACCCTGACGGCGGTCGGTTCCCCAGGGGGATCCCGGTCGTCGGCAGGGGCCGGTCTACTCCCGG
>NZ_JBHFAB010000045.1:0-11740 GCF_042510955.1 Streptacidiphilus cavernicola | reverse complement strand
AACAAGCGACCGAGGACCCCCACCGAGAAGATCAGCCAGCAGTCCGCAGCCTGACTGCGGCGGCCCCAGGGGTTGGAGAATTACGCCGACACCACCCCTGGGGAAAACCGCCGTCGTTCACACGCGCCGCTTGCCATGCGGCAACCGGATCGTCTCAACTGCCATGAGCACACCGGTCCTGCCGGTCTCCTCGTCCGTCACCAGGGTGCCCTTGACGGGCACCCTGCCTACTCGGGTCGTCATGTCCTGTCACCCTCACTCCCGGTACGGGTGCGGCCCGCCAACTGGCTGGTAACCCGGCCAGTCCAGCCGCACGTCCGAGTACATGGGCCCGGCCACCAGCAGCCCAGGGCGAATTGGGCGCACTTCGGGTGCTTACCTGGTGCACCGGGTAAGCTGACCTGGAGAAACGGCAGTTAAGAAGGGGGTGCGGGCCATGGCCTCCAAACGCGTTCGCCTTGTCGAACGGCGAAAGTCGTCAGGCTTCAGCAAGGAGTCATTCGCCGAAGCACTGCACGTTGACCGTTCCACGGTGGCCCGTTGGGAACGGGGTGAAGCCGAGCCACAACCCTGGCATCGCCCAAAGCTCATGAAGCTGTTGGATGTCACCGCAGCTCAACTTGATGAACTGCTCACCCCCGACCAGACGCTCAGCAAAAACCTGCTCGTGGTGAGCCCGTGGTCGGCCGTGCCGTCCGATCCGGCCAGCAGTGACGAATTTGACGCCCTAGAACTTGCCCGTCGTGTCCAGGCTACTGAACTTGATCGGGTGATGTCGGGCTGTTCGCCGGACAGCGTGCGGGTGGCTTCGGTAGTCCTGGAACGGTGAGATATCCGCAGGGCGGCGGTTTGACGGACGCTGAGAGGGCCGGGCGAGAGCGGGTCCGGCTCCAGGCCGTGGCTGGCTTCGAGGCTGGCGAGAAGAATCGGGAGATCGCTGCTGCGTTGCGGGTCTCGGAGCGGTCGGTAGAACGTTGGCGGCGCCAGTGGCGTGAGGAGGGCCTGGCCGGGTTGGCGTCGAAGGGTTCGCCTGGTCGGCCGCGACTGTCGCAGACGCAGATAGCCCGGCTGGAGCGGGAGTTGGAGCGTGGCCCGCTGGCGCATGGGTGGGCCGATCAGCGGTGGACACTGGCGCGGGTGAAGACGATGATCGGCCGGTTGTTCCATGTCTCGTACACCGTGGAGGGGACGTGGCGGCTGCTGCGGCGGCACGGATGGTCGTGGCAGCAGCCCGCGCGGCGCGCGATCGAGCGTGACGAGGACGCGGTGGAGCTGTGGAGGCGGGAGGTCTGGCCGCGGGTAAGAGCACCGCGGCGGTGAACGGAGCCTGGGTGGTCTTCGAGGACGAGGCCGGCCAGTCGATGACGCCGCCGCGTGCCAGGACCTGGGGCCGCCAGGGCGTCACTCCCGTCGTCCGTGTGCGCGGCCGCGGCGCGGGCCGCGTCTCCATGGCGGGGATGACCTGCTACAAGCCCGGCGAGCGCTCCCGGCTGATCTACGCGATCCGCGAGTACCGGGGCCGCAAGGACGAGCCAAAGGGCTTCGGCTGGAAGGACTACCGCGACCTGATCATCCGCGTCCACACCCAGCTCGGCGGCCCGATCGTCCTGGTGTGGGACAACCTGCGCATGCACCTGGTCACACCTCTGCGGGAGTTCTTCGAGGCCAGCACTGCCTGGCTGACCGTGTTCCAGCTACCGACCTACGCCCCGGACCTCAACCCGCAGGAGGGCATCTGGTCGCTGGTCAAACGCGGCATCGGCAACCTCGCCGCAGCCGACCTCGGCCAGATCACCCGCGCGGTGAAGCGCAAGCTCGAGATGCTCCAGTACCGGCCGGAGGTGATCGACGGCTGTCTCGCCGCGACCGGTCTGATGCTCTGACCGGCCGACAACGCATTTAACGGGACTGGTGGTCATCCGGAGACTGGCTCCGCCGTCTCGGGGGGATACAGGTCGAGCACGATGTCGAGCCCCAATCCGGCGACATCGGCGAGTAGGTCGGCGGGCAACACATAGCCACCCTGACCGTTTTCACTGCCGAAGCCGAGAAACAGCTCCAGGTCACAGTCGTTGGACAGGTGGCCCAGCGCCTCACGACACCCGTCGACCAATCCGACCAGCGCCCGGACATGCTCCGCGAGGTCGCGGTCGTCGGCCAGCCCGCTCTGCAGGACCCAGACGCTGCCTTCCCGTCGGGCACTGGCCGGATTGCGAGGGCTCATCAGGGTGCCGCGCTCGCACTCCTCGCCGGCCGCGAGCCCCAGACGTGCAGAGATCTCGCTCGCACTGATCGCCTGACTCATGATCCGGATCGACCCTGTCGACCACTTCATGTCCGCCGTTCGCGGCTGCATCGTTACGTCCTCTGGCACGTCCACACCCTCGCAGGCCGGCCCGAAGAACGCGAGCGCATTGCCTGCCCCCATACAGGCAGGACCCCGTGGCAGACATCACGAGTTCAAGTTCAGTAGCGGCCACCCAGACCCTGACGTGGAGCGGACTCAGATCGCGCGCATTCCTTGGGCGATCTTCTGCAGTTCGCCGGTGGACAGCGGCTTTCCATTCATGGTGGTCGGCATGCTCTCGACCTTCAGCGTCCAGCCGTCTTCCTGCCAGATCAGGTACCGGATGCCCTGGTCGTCCCAGACCTTGGCGTGCTGGCCGTGGACCACGACGGTACCGACCGGGGCGGCCTGGCCTGGATCGATGCGGCCCCTGGTCTGGGTGACGAACAGCCCTCCGTCGTCCTCCCCCGGGATGATCCTTCCCGCCGCGAAGAGGTGTACCACAGCGGCCGGTTGGTTCTGCGGGTCGCTGTTGGGCGCGGTTGCCGTGGTCAGCCGCACGGGTTCCCTGGGATCGACGTGGTAGCCCGAGGGCAGGTATGTCACATGCTGCAGGCTCCGCTCGTCCAGCACCGCGATCCGGTGGCCGGTCACGGCGTCAACGAGCATGCGCCCGCCCAGTGGAGCCCGCAGACGCACCTGCGAGGTCCCGCCCACTACGGCGACAGCCGCGCACAGCGTATGCGGCGATACCGAACGCACCATCAACCGGACACTGATCAGAACGCGGTCGGCCTCCTCCTTGGCGACCAGGGACGGCACCTCCCCGCAGGCCAGGACGTGCGGGTAGGTGGCCTGCACCACCAGCGTGCGACCATCACACTCCAGCAACGCGGACCCAAGGATCGCGGCCGAGGCGCCCGGACGCCCGGCCGGCCCGGAGACACCGGGCGACTGCGTCACCGCGCAGGTCGACGACAGCACCGGGCCGGCGGAGCGCGGTGGGACTGCCGCTCCGACGGGGCGCGGCGCTACCACCGCCTCGGCCGTGGGTCCGCCTCGCGCACACCCCGACACAGCCAGCAGAACAGCCACGCTCAGCAACACACCGAAAGTACGACGCATGGGATTCCCCCTCGGGATCAGGTCAGCGTCCCTTCGACGCAGACCCGTCCCCGTCGGTTCCCCCGGAACAGGGTCCGCTCTTGGTAGAGCAGTCACCGGGCCGAGCCGAAGACCCCCACGGGTCCCCATCGAACCCACCCAGCTCGCACTGTGCTCCGCATGCGATGCCCAGCACCGATCTCCCTTGACCCGCCGCCTCGGGACTATCCCGATGCCGGCGGCGGTGGGCGGGCGTACCACACGCGGCCGCCCCACCTGTCCGTTCTACCCGGCACGGACACCCACGTGGGGATCCGACCGGTTCAGGCCCAGCCTCCGTGGCGTGGCTCCGAGTACTGGCCGAACGGTGGGTCAAATAGCTCCCCGTCCTCGGTGCACACCACGTAATCAGGCTCGGTCCTAGAGGCAGCCTCCTGCAGTCGGACGACGAGTTCCGCCACGGGAACGACACGCAGGGCGAGGGCTGCGGCAACGCTGGCACGTTGCTCGTCGATCCCCGGATTGCTCCTGGCCAGACTCCGTTCGAGGTGTTGGGCAGAGACCTGCATGACCTCCACGTCGCCCCCGCCGGAGAAGGTGAGGCAGTCCTGCCACTGCAGCCCGATGATGATCTCCAGCGCACCCGCCAGGTCGTCGGCGATCAGCCCGCCCTCTCCTTCGGAACTCGCGAACACCACTGGTTGGCGGCGGTCCTCCCCGGAGCACAGGAAATATGTCCCACCTGCGAACTCCCCGGCGATTGCCGTCAGCGGCGCACCGGAGACGAGTCTCAAGTCATCACCGGATCGCTTCCGGCTGATGTCGAAGCTGAAGGATGACCGCAGCAGCCCGTCGATCTCCGGGTTGTCCTGGATCAGGTTGAGCAGATGATCACTTGAGGTCATGGCGTGGACGATAGCGAGTGCTGCCGACAGCCCAGGAGTCGGGGTGATCGTCAGAAACTGCCGAAGAAGCGATGCCACCAGTTGGGCCGCTGAACGTGCCAGGGCAGTCGGCTCGGCCCGTCGTAGTCGCTCTCCAACAGTTCCTCGGCGACCACAACATAGTCGAGTTCGACCAGCGCCCGGTTGACCTTGGCCAGGTCAGCGCCGTCCAACTCGCCCTCAGCCTGCGCCTCCTCTGTGCCGAGGAAGGCGCCGGGGTTGTCCGCGCACACCAGAGCCAGTGAGTCGAACTTGCTTACACAGACAACGATCCGGGTCCCGCACACAGTCGCGTCCCCAGGCACGACGACACGTCCGTACTCGCTGGAGTCCTGAGTGTCCCGCTCAGCTGAACAGCGAGTTGCGAAGTCACCTTCGAGTCGGGCCACAAGACCGCCGATGCGGACGGCGCTATCGCCACGGTCGTAGTTCTGCGGCCACTCCAGCCACTGCGGATCATCGAGCTCACGCAGCAACGGCAACAGATCCGCTTCGCTCTCGGTCATGTGGTCATCTTGCCGCGACACCCGCCCACCGAGCGGGTCGGGGCACCAACGCGCTCACCGTTCGCCCGACAATACTCATTCAAGTTCAGTAGCGATGTCGGTAATGAAACGCTGCGTCGGCTGGAGCGGGCTTTCGATGAACTCGCTACCGCGTATCCGTCAACACCACCCCAAGAACTCCTTGAACGGGTTCGTCGGCACTCGGCCTACGTTGCACATCTGCTTGATGCCAAAAAGACGCTCAGCGAGCACCGCCGGCTGTTGGAGGTTGGCGGGTGGTTCTCATTGCTCGGTGCGACGCTGCACATTGACCTCAAGCAGGAGGACGCCGCTACTGCTCGATTGGTGACCGCGGCGACGCTGGCTCAAGAGAGCGAGCAGGACGAGATCCACGCCTGGTGCTACGAGACAACCGCCTGGCGGGTGCTGACCAACGGCGACTACACCCAAGCCGCCGAACTGGCCGTCGTGGCTCAGTCGATAGCGCCCAAAGGGTTCGTCAGCCGCGATTCAGGCCACGGCTCAGGAAGGTCGAGCACGCGCCCGCCTTGGTGAAGCCAAAGAAACCTACGCTGCCATTAGTAACGTCCAAAAGATGTCGGCATCCTTCACGGCGGAGGGCAGCACCGAACACCACTACCGCTATGGCCCGGCTAAGGCGCTTGCCTACACGGCAACGACGCTGGCATGGGTCGGTGATCCGTCGGCCGAGACGTATGCCCGGGAAGTCATTGCCAAACTGGCTCCGGCCAACGACACCACGAAGTGGCCCCGCCGGGTGGCATCGGCAAACATCGACCTGGCGCTCGCACTGCTGGTCAGCAACCGGGAAGACGAAGCCTGCGGGGCAGTCCAAAGCGCCATCTTGTCGGGTCGTGTGGTGCCGTCGAACCACTGGCGTGCGCTGGAAGTGGTCAAGGCCGTGGAGGCTCGCAAGTTGCCGGAAGCTCGGGATTTGCGTGAGGCTTATCAGGCGCTTGAGAAAAGCAAAAGTCATATTGACTAAAAGAGCCCCCAAGCCCATAATGACCGGCTAGCTGACTAGAAATTAAACGCGCCCGGACGTTTGCCGACCGATCCGGTTCGTGCCACGGATACGTCTCCATAGACACCAGTTTTAATAATGATCGTATCGCTGTGCGTCTGGAAGTTGTATTGGTGCAATGATCCGCTATTCCCGCTTCCTGGCAGATCGTCTATGTAGAAAAGTGACCAGTCGTTCGCGATGGAGGCAGCGGCAACGCCATTGGCGAACGTGGTGATTTGTTTGTTAGCACCAGTGCTCAGATTTCGAGCGTAGACCTGCGGTGGCTTTGGAGACGGTTTCACGATCATGAGCAGGTACTTTCCGTCAGGACTGAAACTCACTTGTGCAGCCTCATGATCTAGGTCAAACGCCGTCTTCTGTTTCCAAGTCGCACTGTCGAAGATGGCGATGTGAGAAGCGTCCATCCGTGTGTACAACGTTGCCACGAGCTTCCCATCAGGTGACCAGGCCGAGTCTCCTTCCAGATTTGAAAATTCGACCATCGCATACACATCATTCACAGGCAGGTGTGCCCCGGCAAGCGAGAGATGCTCGATGCCTTCTTTCATTACGCCCGGGGCGGCACCCGGATCTGAAATATAATTCCAGGCGAACGTCAGAGTCTTATTATCTGGTGACAGCACGGGGTTTTCCGCTTCACCGAAAAACTGGGTCACTCGTAACACGGCCCCACTTGAAACCTGACCTCTAAAAACTTCATATGGTGGCTCAGGTACTCCATCAATTATCGCACCTTCATCCGCGAGCGTTGAGATGAACACCACGCTCTTGCCATCAGCGCTCACCGCAGGAGACGAGAAGGAGTTGCCCTGCGGTGGCATAAGCGTCCGATGTTGCTTTCCACAGCCGCTGATGATTTCTATGTCCTGCCTGTCCTGGCCGATACTGTGAGTATAGGCCAGTGTCGGTAGGCAATTGGACGACTGGCTACTGCTACAGCTGCCTGAAAGAAAAGCAGAAAATGTGCAGAGAACAACCCCTATGGCACCGCGCTTGACGTTCACAGAATCTCCTGACTATTAGCTGAATCGGCTCCAGGAGCCATTAAGTTCGAGGAGCGTTGCCGTCCCACTGCCACCGGTTTGAAACGGTCGGCCGTGATCGTCGATGATCAGTGTCTTTGACTCGCCTTTGTATGACCAGTCAACGGCCAGTCTCCACGTCGCGGTACAACCACAGCTGGTGTTCGGCTTCCCGATTGCAAGGGAGTCGCTAGCCTCAATAATCCACACTTCAGGATCATTGTCAGCCGTTTTGAAGCTCACAGGCACGTCACCGACACTCGGTGTTCCATCGCCTTTGTCGGTCACTAGTCTTATCTGTGGTGTTAGTGTCCCGAGAGCGACCTGGAAAACCCGATCCTCGATGACGCCTCCACATTGCGTAGAGAGCTTGACATCAGTACCGGCGACAGGTTTCTGCTTGCGTACGTCAACAACACGCAAGTTGCTGAGTTCAACGTCCGCTTGTGTCGCACCCTGTAGGACGATTTTAAGCCGCGTCGTGACGTCGTCTATTCCGCCATGACTGTGTGCCCATTCAGAGGTCAATCCACCTACGGGTGGCGATGGCATGTCGCTTGGCTGCTTTCCCGGGAATACCCAGCCTTCGCACTGAGACGCGTCGGGCATATAGGTAAGCGCATATGTGAATGGTAGCGATGGATTCGCAGTCCCAGGTTTCGATGAGACAGCTGAGGCGCTTGAGGCCAAACCAGCCTTCTCATGTGTTTTTGCGGCACCGCTGCCATTCAGCGTCCAAGCGATGAGGGCTCCTGCGGTACACGTGGCAAAAATAGCTGAAGCTAGGACAGTCCTCCGGACTGCCTTACCGAGCTCACGTGGCGAAACGTTTCGCGAGTTTTTGGTCTCACTCTCATCCTCGATAACAGCCGGGGTATCGCTGTCCGTTTCTGACATGTCGACGTCCAGAGGCCGAAAGCCTGCGGCGAGAATTTGTTGCTCGATTTGGATACGCGCATTTCTGAGATAGCGTCCACTTGTAGCTTTGCTAACAGCGCGCCTATTCGGGGCAGGGCCTGTCAGCCAATTTTGCCTACCAGTCAGATCTTTGCCATTAAAACTTAGATCTCTGGGAAGATTGAAACACACTCGGACTACATAGCGGAAAAAATCCTCCTGTTCCTGGGGCAAATGTCCAAGATTAGACTGTACGGGCTTAAGGCGGGCTATATGTGCCTCAAGATTTATTGCAACAGCTCTACGGGCGAAATTAGGGCCATTATCTAGATCGATGCTCCAGCACTGTTGGAGTGCTCTCAATTCCCCTGATTCATGGAGCTCATCGAACAAATCAATCCGACGCACACCTTGCAAGCTTGATAGTTCTTGCAGAGCAAGTCCTAATTGAGAAAACCGAGCATCACTTGCTTTATTCATCACGCCCCCTGCTGAACTTTGATGCAAATCATACCCTACCCTTTTGGCTCTTGCTTAATGTTTATCAATATGTTATAAATAAAAAGTATTTAAATAGGACTATGCAAATGCGAAAGCGCCCTCAATCACCCCCGGAGGACTTCGACTTCTCTGCTCTTGATCTGGGCGAGGACACCGACTATGGGCCCGTTGATCAAAGTGTTTCCTTCGGCATAGATGGGACCGCTTACGAGATCGATCTCCTCACTGCGCGTGAAGCGGCTGAGTTCCGTGCCCGGCTTGCTCCCTACATCGCCGTCGCTCGGGTCGTAGTGGACGCTGCCACAGAGACCTCGACACAGGAGCTGAACTCCTAACTCCTGTTGATATTGGTCAAGCACTAGTCATCACCCCATCTGACCTGCGCTTTCGCGTTGGTCACACCCTGGTCATTGGTCAAGTGATTTCGAGTTGCCACGGGCCTGGGTAGCGTCGCCATCACTACGTCAAGCACTGGACCAGAAGGGAGAAACCAGTGAGTGAGATCATGAAGCGTCAGTCAAGCGGCTTTCTGTTGCCGACTTACGCGCGACGCGAAATGACACACACCGTGGCGGCAACAGGGGTTGCACAAGCCAAGGTGCACGCCAAGCCGGCGGTGGGTGAATTCGCCCTCTCGGAGGTGAGCTACCTCAAAGCCATCCAGCGCCAGGCCGAGAACGCCAACCCGGACGCGGCCGAGGCCATCGCCCTCATCGTCAACGTCACGATCGCGGGCATCGCCCGCAGCGTGCAGCAGTTCAGCGCGGGCCTCGACTAATGGCCGCGCTGTTCGATCTGGCGCTGTTGGCCGGTGGCCTCGGGGGTGGTCGTGTCTGGCAGTACAGCCGTGACCGCGCCTCGATGCGTGTCGGTCGTCACCTGGGACGGCTCCAAGATGCCATGCATGACATGTCGTCACAGCGTCGCAGGGCCGAAGAGCAGATCAACCACGTCACGCATCGACGGAGGTAGACGTGAATCTCACGCCCATGGTCATGCTGCTGGCAGCTCTGGTGAGCTGCACGGCTGACATCCCGGGCGCTGCCCGGGAAGGCAGGATCTTCCTGCGGCACAGCAAGCACTTCGGCAAGCGCACCCTGCGACGCCTTCGGGTGCTGTTGGGCGCCTCGACCACCAACACGCAGAACACCAGCCAGATCACCGCCAAGCAGACGCTTGTCACCGAGCTGCGGGCCTGCAACCCGGAGCGGCACGACACCTCGTTCGAGGAGTACCGGCCGTCGTGAACGGAGTCAATCCGGAGGGATGGGGGCGGCAAGCCCTACGGGCTGCCGTCCTCATCCTGGTCATCGCCTTTGCGACCCACTGGGCGTATGAGCTGCTGCGGCCAGTCGTGCCGTTCGTAGCATCTGGAGCCCTGGCGATGCTTATCGTCATGGCAGTGCTTCGCCGGCGGCGTTGGTAGATCGCGGCAGATCCGAGGGCATGTGAAAAACCACAACAGTTTTTTCGCATCCCGTGTCCCTGCAAAATCGGCCCCGATAACAGATCTAGTCAACCGTTTATTCGCCTGTATATTCGGGTGAATTTTCATGCGAGTTAACGGTTTTCAGGCTGGCCATCATGTTTTACATGTATATGGGGTCTGCCGCACGATCGGGTGACATCTGAACTGGCTTGCCCTGTGGGGCGGGTGGGAAGGATGTTGCTGTGCCCAAGCCTTATCCGGAAGAGTTCCGCCGGGATGTCGTCCGGGTCGCGAGGAACCGCGGCCCGGGGGTGACGGTGGAGCAGGTGGCCACCGACTTCGGCGTCCACCCGATGACGCTGTGGAAGTGGATGCGCCGCGCGGACATCGACGACGGCTCCAAGCCGGGGACGACCGGCCAGGAGGGTTCCGAGCTTCGGGAAGCACGTCGGAGGATCAAGCTGCTGGAGCAGGAGAACGAGGTCCTGCGCCGGGCCACGGCCTACCTCTCGCAGGCGCACCTGCCGGGAAAAGGATCTACCCGCTCGTGAAGGAGCTGGCCGGAGACGGGGTGCCCGTCGCGGTTGCGTGCCGGGTGCTGAAGCTCGCCAGACAGCCCTACTACCGCTGGCTCGACAAGCCGGTGGCCGATGCCGCAGTGGAGGAGGCATACCGCGCGAACGCTCTGTTCGACGCCCACCGTGACGACCCTGAGTTCGGCTACCGGTTCCTGGCCGACGAAGCACGGGACGCCGGGGCCGTGATGGCGGACCGGACCGCGTGGCGCATCTGTCGGGACAACCGCTGGTGGAGCGTGTTCGGCAAGAAGCGCGGCAAGGGCGGGAAGGCCGGCCCGCCAGTCCACGACGACCTCGTCCGCCGTGACTTCACCGCAACCGGCCCGAACCGTCTGTGGCTCACCGACATCACCGAGCACGTCACCGGAGAGAGGAAGTTGTACCTCTGCGCGGTCAAGGACGTCTTCAGCAACAGGATCGTGGGCTATTCCATCGACTCCCGGATGAAGTCCCGCCTGGCCGTGACCGCCCTGGACAGCGCCGTCGCCCGACGCGACCACGTCGAAGGATGCATCGTGCACAGCGACCGCGGATCGCAGTTCCGCTCCCGGAAATTTGTCCAGGCGCTCGACCGCCACCAAATGGCCGGCTCGATAGGGCCGGTCGGGGCGGCGGCCGACAACGCGGCCATGGAGTCCTTCTTCAGCCTGCTCCAGAAGAACGTCCTCGACCGCCGGGCTTGGACCACTCGCAAGGAGCTCCGGATCGCGATCATGACCTGGATCGAGCGGACCTACCACCGACGCCGCAGACAAGCCGCACTCGGCCGGCTGACACCCGTCGAATTCGAGACCGTCATGACCACACCGGCTCTCCAAGCCGCGTGACCAAACCTGTCACCCAAACCTGCACCAGACCCAACAGCTCCGCACGCTCGACACCAAAGAGACCAACCTCATCGACCTGGCGGCAGATGGCACCCTGCCCCAAGCCAAGATCCGGGCTCGACTGCACGAGATCACCCGGCAGCGGGAGAGCCTCACTGCTCGGCTGGGCGACACCGTCCAGGATCTCAGCGTCACGGCGGAGATCATCGAGCTGTGCTTGCAACTGCTCGAAGACCCACAGGCGCTCTACCGGCGTTGTGACGACCAGCAACGCCGCTGGCTGAACCAAGCGCTCTTCGAGGCGCTGTACATCCACCAGGAATCCGACGGTGACATCTGGGTCAGTCACCAGCTCAAGGAGCCGTTCGACAGCCTGCATGCGGCCCAGCAAGGCGGCCACCAGCCCGCGCAAGCCCCAAGGGTTGCCAGGGGCCGCCGGGCGGCTGGGGCCCGCCCTGGGCCTACAAAAAATGCGGGTCTTACAAGATTTTCGTAGGCGCCTGTCGTGCTTCAATGCGCCTGTGACGTAGGCGGGTTGTGCTGGCAGGGTGGTGGTGTGTGCTGTCGCGATCGAGGACCTGCTGCCGCAGTTGGCGG
>NZ_JBHFAB010000044.1:0-11862 GCF_042510955.1 Streptacidiphilus cavernicola | reverse complement strand
CTGCACCGACACCGGCGCATCCCCACCCACGGCGACACTGCCCACCATGATCTGACGACTCTTCCGCCGCACAGCAAGCGGCTTGAGCGGAGCGGACGGCATTCCGAGCGAGATCGCGGTCATCTCTTGCAAAGTCCCCAAGGTGAGGTGGCGGACCTGCCGGGGCTCCCGGCGGTCCGGGCAGCCGGTGACGTCCCGGCTCTCCCGGCACAACCGTACGCCACGGGGCCGGGCAGGATCACCTCCTGCCCGGCCCCGCAACCTGGCGTTCGTCCGGAATTCGCGCCGGCTCCGGCCCGGGTCAGCCGATCTTCACCGGGTTCACCACGTCGGCGATCATGACCAGCACGGTGAAGCAGAGGAACACGCCCGCCACCACGTAGGCCACCGGCATCAGCTTGGCGACGTCGAAGTGGCCCGGGTCCGGACGGCGGAAGACCCGCGCGGTGTGCCGGCGCAGCGCCTCCCACAGCGCCCCGGCGATGTGGCCGCCGTCCAGCGGCAGCAGCGGGAGCATGTTGAGCAGGAACAGCGAGAGGTTGAGCCCGGCCAGCAGCTGGATCTCGAACTCGAACTTGTCCGCCAGCGGCGCCTTCATCGCGAACGCCTCGCCGCCGACCCGGGCCACCCCGACCACGCCGACCGGCTGGTCCGTGGTGCGCGGTGCGCCCTCGAAGGCGGAATCCCAGAGCGCCGGGATCTTGGACGGCAGCGCGCCGATGGAGTCGATGCCGGACCTGGCCATGTCGGCCATCCGGTTCATGCTCTGGCCGAAGCCGAGCTGGACCACCGGCGACTGCGGGGAGATCCCGAGGAAGCCCGCCTTCACCGTGCCGTTGGTCGGGTTGCCGCTGCTGTCCTCGGCCAGGACGGTGTTGGTGACCAGGGTCGCGGTGAGGGTGAGCTGCTGTCCGCCGCGCTCGACCACGATCGGCACGGTCTTCTCCGCCGAGCTGCGGATCAGGCCCTGCAGCTGGTCGTAGCTGCCGACCTTGGTCCCGTCGAAGGAGACGATGGTGTCGCCGGCCCGCAGCTCGGCCGCCGCGGCCGGGGAGGGCTTGGCGTCGGCCGGGCAGGTGTCGGTCTTGGCGGTGCTCGGCACCACGCACTGGGAGACGGTCTGCACGGTGAGGTTGGCAGTGGCCACGCCGACGCCCATGAACAGGGCCAGGAACAGGCCGAACGCCAGGACCAGGTTCATGAAGGGACCGGCGAACATCACGATCACCCGCTGCCAGGGCTTGCGGGTGTAGAACAGCCGGGTGTCGTCGCCGGGCAGCAGCTCCTCGTAGGACTGCGCGCGGGCGTCCTCGATCATGCTGCGCCAGGGCGAGGTGCTGCGGGCGGTGACCTTTCCGTCCGCGCCCGGGGGGAACATCCCGATCATGCGGATGTAGCCGCCCATCGGGATGGCCTTGAGACCGTACTCGGTGTCGCCCTTCTTGCGGGACCAGACGGTCGGGCCGAAGCCGACCATGTACTGCGGGACCCGGATCTTGAAGACCTTCGCCCAGGTGAGGTGGCCCAGCTCGTGCCAGGCGATCGAGAACAGCAGCCCGAGCGCGAAGATGGCAATGCCGAGGACCGTCATGAGTGCCGTCATCGGCCACCTTCCTTGATTCCGGCCGCCGAGATCAGGTCCTGCGCGGTGGCGCGGGCCCAGGTCTCCGCAGCCAGGACGTCCGCGAGTGTGAGCGCGGTTCCCTCGCTGGGCCGCCCGTGCTCGGCGACCACCTTGGCCACCGTATCCACGATCCCTGTGAACGGCAGCCGACCGTTCATGAAGGCGTCCACGCACTCCTCGTTGGCGGCGTTGAACACCGCGGGTGCGGTACCGCCCAGCTCGCCGACCTGCCTGGCCAGCCCGACCGAGGGGAAGGCCTCGGTGTCCAGCGGGAAGAACTCCCAGGTCGCGGCCTTGGTCCAGTCGCATCCCGGCGCGGCGTCGGGCACCCGGTCCGGCCAGCCGAGGCCGAGCGAGATCGGCATCCGCATGTCCGGCGGGCTGGCCTGGGCCATGGTCGAGCCGTCGGTGAACTCCACCATCGAGTGAACCACCGACTGCGGATGCACCACGACCTCGATCCGGTCGAACGGGATGTCGTAGAGCAGGTGGGCCTCGATCACCTCCAGGCCCTTGTTGACCAGGGTGGCCGAGTTGATGGTGATCACCGGGCCCATGTCCCAGTTGGGGTGGGCCAGCGCCTGCTCCCGGGTGACCCCGGCCAGTTCGTCCCGGGTCCGGCCGCGGAACGGGCCGCCGCTGGCGGTGACGACCAGCTTGCGGACCTCCTTGCGGGTGCCGCCCATCAGCCCCTGGAACAGCGCGGTGTGCTCGGAGTCCACCGGGACGATCTGCCCCGGCCGGGCGATGGCCTTGACCAGCGGGCCGCCGACGATCAGCGACTCCTTGTTCGCCAGCACCAGCACCCGGCCGGCCTCCAGTGCGGCCAGGGTCGGGGCCAGCCCGATCGAGCCGGTGATGCCGTTGAGCACCGAGTGGCACTCCCGGCCGGCCAGTTCCGTCGCCGCGTCAGGTCCGGCCAGGATCTCCGGCAGCTCCTGCCCCGGGCCGGCCTTCGCCGCCAGCGCGGCCCGCAGTTCCGGCTCCGCCTCGGGCCGCGCCAGCGCCACCGTCCGCACGCCGAGCCGCAGCGCCTGCTCGGCCAGCAGCTCGACCCGGCCGCCGGCCGCGGACAGGCCCACCACCCGGAACCGGTCGGGGTTGCGCAGCACCACGTCGATGGCCTGGGTCCCGATCGACCCGGTGGATCCGAGGACCACCAGCTCGCGGGGCCCGGTGGGGTCCGCGACGACGGGGACGAAGCGCTGGTGCGGGTCAGCGAGAGATTCCATGCGGACCATTGTGGCGTGCTCCAGGTGCGGTGATGACGGAAGTGTCGGTGCCCGCCCGCCCCGAGGCGGGCGGGCGGCGGTGCCGAAGGGGGTCAGCTGCCCTTGGGGTGGTCCTTGAACCAGGTCAGGAAGGACGGCGAGGGCGAGCCGATGCCGGTGACGTCGTCATAGCCCTTGGTGGTCCGCAGCGAGGTGTCGGTGTCCCCGACCGCGAGCACCGGATCCCCGTTCTGGTCCGGGGCGACCTGGTACGGGTCGTGACCGAGGGCCTGCGGCTTCGGCAGTATGTCGCGGAACTGCGCGGAGCCGTAGAGCTTGTAGAGGACCGGGTTGGCGTAGCCGAGCGGGTCGCCGCCGGCCGCCTGCGCCGCCAGTGCCTCCATCCCCGCGAACAGCGGGCTGGCCAGGCTGGTCCCGCCGACCGGGACGAAGCCGAAGCTGGTCCCGGACACCGTGAAGGTGACGCCGTCGCCGCTGGGGTGCGAGCTGACCGTGCCCTGGCTCATCCCGATCATGAAGCCGGTGCGCGGGTCGGCGAGCATGGCGACGTCCGGCAGCTCGCGGCCGGCCTGGCCCGGGTTGGCCACCTTGGCGAGCGCGTCGGGGACCACGCCCTTCTGGTAGTCGGGCTGCGGGAAGATCCCGCTGTTGCCGCCGCCGGCCGCGCCGTCGAAGACGGCCCGGCTGGTGTCCCAGCTGTTGCCGCTGAGCTTGAACTGCTTGCCGCCCCAGCCGGTCTCCCAGGCGTACTGGCCGTGCGCGCCGATGCCCAGCGAGGTTCCGCCGACCGCGGTGACCCAGGGGTTGTCGGCGGGCGACTGGACCACCGGGCGGGAGGACGGGTTGGCGCCCACCGTGGAGTCGCCGTCGTCGCCGGTGGAGAAGTCGAAGCTGATGCCCTCGGCCGCGCCCTGCTCGAAGATCTGGGTCTCGGCAGCGAAGTTGTTCTGGTCCCCGGCGTTCTCGGGCGAGCCCCAGGAGCAGGTGACGATGTCGGCCGAGTGCTGCTCGACGATGGTGTGCAGCGGGTTGTCGAGGTCCGCGTTGTCGGTCGAGCGGGCGGCGTAGTAGACGATCTTGGCGTCCGGGGCGATGGTGTGCACCGCCTCGATGTCCAGGGTCTCCTCGCCGTACCAGTTCTCCGCGTCGGTCGCGGTGCTGCCGGCGTCGTAGGAGGACGGCTCCACCACGGTCAGTTGGACCGGGGGGAGGCCGGCCGCCTTGTCGTAGGCGGCCAGGTCCGACTGGATCGTCGGCGAGGAGTAGGCGTCGACCACGGCGATGGTCAGCCCCTTGCCGGTGAGGCCGCTGGCGGTGACCCCGTAGGCGCTGCGCAGCTGCGACGGCGTGTAGCCGCAGAGGTACATCGGCGGGGTTTCGCCGGTCCCGGGGGCCGCCGGGTAGCCGGTGGCCGGGAACTCGCCGTAGTAGCTGCTGCAGTCCTGGCCGCTGCTGGTGTCGGGCTTGACAGCGGTGTCCGGCCCGACCGCGCTGCCGGGCTTGAGCGTAGTGGCCGTCTTCGCCGCGTTCGCCTTCTTCTTGCCGACGCTGGGCGGCGGCGGCTGGTCGACCGGGCTGGTGGTGGTCAGACCGGTGACGCTGGCGACGTAGTCGCCGACGTCGGACGGGTACCTGGGCTGGGAGGTCGGCGACAGGTCGGTCTTGCCGCCGTGCTTGAACCGGTCGATCTTGATGCCGAGGGTCTGCTCCACCTTGGCGATGGTCGTGGAGACCTGGATCGACTCGGAGTCCTGGGAGAGGATCTTCATCCCCTCCTGCTGCACCCACTGCGACACCGCCTGGCTGGCGTTGGCGTGGCTGGCGAACTTGGAGTGGAACTCGGCCGGCGTCAGGAAGTGGTGGTAGTCCGGGCTGCCGGGGGTGCCGACCGAGGCCGCGTAGGCGGCGGCGCCCTCCTTGCTGGCCTTGGCGAAGTACACCGTTCCGGTGACCACGGTGGCGGGGTCGGCCGGGCCGATGTCATTGGCCTTGGTCGCCCACACCGGCGGGGCCCAGGCGGTGCCGCCGTCGTTGCTGGTGCCACCGCCGCCGGCGACCGGGGGCGTGCTGCCGCCGCTGCCGTGCATCGCGTAGGCGGTACCCGCGACGATCACCGCCAGCACCACGCCGAGCGCCACGAACAGGCCCTTGCGGGAGCGGCGCGGACGACGCCCGCCGCCGCCGGGGCTCCCCGGACCGACGCCCGGCCCAGACGGACCGCCGGGGCCGCCCGGCCCCTGCGGCGGCCCGCCGTAGGGAGGCCGCCCGGCACCGCCGTACGGGGGCGGCGGCTGCTGCTGGCCGCCGTAGGGATTACCGGGCTGGGGGTACTGCGGCTGCTGCGGGTACGGCGGTTGCTGCGGCGGCGGGTACTGCGGCTGCCCGTACGGGTTGGGGTTCTGCGGTGGCGGGGGCTGCTGCGGCCTGCCGTACGGGTTCGGCTGCTGCGGGTACGGCGGCTGCTGGGGCTGCTGCGGCCGTCCGTACGGGTTGGGATTCTGCGGCGGGGGCTGCTGCGGCCTGCCGTACGGACCGGGCGGGGGCGGCGGCTGTTGGCCGTACGGGTTGCCCGGGGGCGGCGGTTGCTGCGGCCTGCCGTAGGGGTTGGGGTTCTGCGGCTGCTGGGGGTGCGGGGGCTGCTGCGGGTTCTCCCCGTACGGCGGGTAGCTCACCTGATGACCTGTTCTCGTCGGCGGATGCACCGGGAGCGGCCGTGACGCCGGACATGCCGAAAACGCGTCGACGCGGCGCGCGGGCCCCCGGTGATCACGCTCTCCGTCGCACGCCTGTCCGGCATCGTACAGACGAAAACGACACCCGGCTCCGGCAGGGCGTGCCGGAGCCGGGTGGTGACGGTGGGTCAGTCCGCTCCGGCGCCCATCGTCCCGCCGAGCGGGCACCGGAGTCGAATCGGGCTCCTGACCTGCTGGAACGTCAGGAGCCCGGCGGCCGGAGCGGCTTCAGAGCGCCAGCCCGGTCAACACCATGACCCGCTCGTAGGTGTAGTCCGCCATCGCGAAGGCGACACCCTCGCGGCCGGTGCCGGAGTCCTTCACCCCGCCGTACGGCATCTGGTCGGCGCGGTAGGAGGGCGCGTCGCCGATGATCACGCCACCCACCTCCAGCTCGCGGTGGGCCCGGAACGCGGACTGCACGTCATGGGTGAACACACCCGCCTGCAGGCCGAACTTGGAGTCGTTGACGAGCGCGAACGCGGCGGTGGTGTCCTCGGCCCGAGCCAGCGTCAGCACCGGGCCGAACACCTCCTCGGTGGCCAGGGTGACTCCGGCCGGGACGTCCGCGAGCACCGTCGGCGCGTAGGAGGCGCCGTCCCGCTTGCCGCCCGCGTGCAGCACCGCGCCCGCCGCCACGGCCTCGTCCACCCAGGACTCGACCCGCTTGGCGGCGTCCTCGTTGACCAGCGGGCCGACGTCCACGGCGTCGTCCGAGGGGTCGCCGGTGACCTGCTCGCCGACCTTGGCGACGACCTTGGCCACCAGCCGGTCGTAGACCGAGGCGTCGGCGATGACCCGCTGCACCGAGATGCAGGACTGGCCGCCCTGGTAGTTGGCGAAGGTCGCGATCCGGCTCGCGGCCCAGTCGAGGTCCGCCTCGCTGGACCAGTCGGCCAGCACCACGGCCGCGGCGTTGCCGCCCAGTTCCAGGGTGACGTGCTTGCGCGGCACCGAGTCCATGATCTGGTAGCCGACCCGGTCCGAGCCGGTGAACGAGATCACCGGCAGCCGCGGGTCCTGGACCAGGGCGGGCATACGGTCGTTGGCGACCGGCAGCACGCTCCAGGAACCGGCCGGGAGGTCGGTCTCGGCCAGGATCTCGCCCAGCGCCAGCGCCGAGAGCGGGGTGGCCGGGGCGGGCTTGAGGATGATCGGCGCGCCGACCGCGATGGCCGGGGCGACCTTGTGCGCCACCAGGTTCAGCGGGAAGTTGAACGGCGCGATGCCGAGCACGGCGCCGCGGGTGAAGCGGCGGGTGACCGCCAGCCGACCGGTGCCGCCCGCGTCGGTGTCGAGCCGCTGGCCCTCGCCGCTGTTGAAGCGCCGGGCCTCCTCGGCGGCCCAGCGGAACACCGAGGCGGCACGGCCGATCTCGCCGCGGGCCCACTTGATCGGCTTGCCGTTCTCGGCGGTGATCAGCCGGGCCAGCTCCTCGGAGCGCTCGGCGAGCCGCTTGGCGACATGGTCCAGCGCGGCGGCGCGGACGTAGGCCGGGGTGGCGGCGAACTCGTCCTGGACCGCGACCGCCGCGGCGACGGCCGCCTCGACCTGGGCCTCGGTCGGGACGCTGACGGTGCCGACCAGGCTGCCGTCCCACGGGTGGTGGACCTCGAAGGTCTCCGTGCCGCTCTCCTGCCGACCCGCCAGCCAGAATGCGTGGGTGCTGGTCACCGAGGTCACCGGCCTTTCTGCGCGAAGTGGTGAATGACTCCACGGTAGGACGCGGCTGCGTCCCGGGAGCTTGTCCGTTGCGTAACAGTCGGGGCGATCGGACAGGACAGAGCGGAGTGCCGACGGCGAACCCCGTGCGGGCGCTGCCCGGCGTTGCGCTCGCCATGGGCTGCTCGGCCCCGCGCCACGCGGTCCCGCGTTACTCGCCCCGGGTGCGCAGCGCCAGCCACAGCTCCATCCGCACATCGGTGTCGTCCAGCGAGCGGCCCAGCAGTTCCTCTACCCGGCGCATCCGGTAGCGCAGGGTGTGCCGGTGCACGCCCAGGTCGACCGCGGCGGCGTCCCACTGCCCGTGGTGCGACAGCCAGGCGTGCAGGCTGGCCTCCAGGTCGCCGCGGGAGGTGCGGTCGTGCTCGCGCAGCGGCCGCAGCAGTGCGTCGGCGAAGGCCAGCACCGCCTCGTCGGCCAGCAGCGGGAGCAGCGACCCGGTGCCCACCTCGTCGTGGTCCACGCTGCGCCGACCGCTGCGCAGCGCCACCGCGAGGGCCCGCTCGGCCTGGGCGAAGGCCGCCCCGGCCGCCTCCGGGGTGGTCGGCGCGGAGATGCCCAGCGAAAGGCCGTCCAGGTCCTGCACCGCCGCGAGGCAGTCGGTGTGCACGCTGCCGCCGTCCAGCGCCAGCAGCACCATCCGCTCGCCCTCCGGGGCGAGCAGCAGCGGCTCACCCGTACGGGTGGCGGACTGCTCGGCCAGGTCGCCGAGCGCGGAGAGCGGCTCGCCCTCGGCCAGCAGCACCCGGACCTGGCCCTCCGGCAGCCCGCCCAGCAGCGGCCCGGCCACCTCGCGGGCGGTGGCGATCTCCCCGGCCAGCACCAGCCGCAGCAGCGCGGTCCGCATCCGCTCCTCGGCCCGGCGCAGGTCGCGGGAACGCTCCAGGGTCAGCGTCAGCAGCGCGACCGCGGCGTTGACCACATAGCGCTCGGTCGGGGTCAGCCGGTCCTCGGTGCCGACGGCCAGGAAGCCCCGGGCCCGGCGGTCCGCGCCCAGCGACTGCAGCACCACGTAGTCCTGGTCCTTCTGCGCGTTCTGCAGCGCGGCGCTGGACGGGGCCGGGCGGCTGCGCAGCCGGTCCACCTCGGGGCGCAGCCGGTTGGCCCGGCGGGCGGCCCAGTCCGGCGCGGCCACCACCACCGCGCCCGAGCTGTCGTAGAGCGCGGCCCAGCCGCCGAGCCGTCCGGCCAGCCGGCGGACCAGCGCGCCGGTGCCGTCCTTGCCCAGAGCGGCCCGGGTCAGCTCCTCCTGCGCCTCGAAGCTGGTGGTCACCGCGAGGTACTGCTCGGCCGCGAGCGCGGCGGTGACCGCCTTGCTGAGCGCGATGAACGGCGTTGGCTGCGGCACCTGGATCAGCGGCAGCTCGCGCTCCGCCGCCGCCTCCACCAGCGCCGCCGGGACCTCGCCATAGCTGAGGCCGACCCCGAACCCGAGCCCGGCGACCCCGGCGTCGGCGAGCCGGTGCACGTAGCTGCGCTGCTTCTCCCGGCTCCGGCCGAGCTTCAGGCCGGTGGTGAGCAGCAGTTCGCCGCCCTCCAGGTAGGGGATCGGGTCGTCCAGCTCACTGGTGTGCACCCAGCGCACCGGCCGGTCGAGCTGCTCCGCCCCGGCCAGCACGGTCAGATGCAGCGCGGGTATCCCGACCAGCGAGGACAGCGTCACCGCGGTGGGCGCGGCGCTGCCCGGAGCAGCGTTGCTGTTGCCCGGAGCAGCGTTGCTCGGGGCGGGGCCGTGGGCGGCGTTCGGGGTGGTGCTGTGGACGGTCATGTCACCTTCGCGGACGGTCCCCGGACGCGGCGCTGCGCCCGGGTGCGGCATGTTTGTGCGTGCGTGCTGTGCGGCATGTTGCGGTACCAGCCGTCATGGACAACGACCGCTTCCGATTCTGCCCCACCGTCGCACTGGTCGGCGCGCGAACCGTCCCTCCGGCCTGCGCTCCGGTTCCCGGCCGCTGCCGGCCCCGGTAGCCCGCTCCCGCTACGACCGCAGGTCGAGCAGCAGCGGCGGCACCGGCGTGCCGTCGACCGCCGTCAGCGACAGCACCGCGTGGCCGCCGGGAAGCACCTGCGCCAGGTCCGAGGCCGACCAGCGGCGGCGCTCGACCCGGCGGGTGGTGACGCTCTCGGTGTGCGCCCGCTCCCCGGCGAGCACCGTGCGCGCGGCACGCCAGCTCCGCTTGAACAGGCCGCCGGAGGTGTCCGGGGCCCGGGTGACGTCGCGCTCGTCCACCCACACCGTCCCCCACGCCTCGGCGAACAGCTTGCCGTCCCAGGGAGCGATCCCGGGGAAGGCCATCCGACCGCCGACCGCGCCGAACAGCGGCGTCCTGAGCGTCTCCGGCAGGTCGGTCAGCGTGCGCAGCAGCAGCGTCGCCCCGGCGTGGGCCCCGCGCAGCCGCTGCAGCCCCCGGACGGAGTGGACGTCGACCACGGCGGAGGCGTCGTCCACGACCAGGCCGGCGAACAGCGACCGGTCCTGGCGGGTACCGGCCGCGTACAGGAACTGGCCCACGGCGAGGCGGGCGATGATCCGGGCCGCCTCGGGGTGGCTGTGCTCGGGCAGCGCGATCCGCACCCGGAGCGGATGGTCCAGCGCGTGCATCGCGAACAACGGCAGCTGCGGCTGCGGCTGCCCGGCAGAGGTCTCCCCGGCAGGCTGGTTGAACGCACCGGCGAAGGCCGGACGGTCGAGCAGGCTGAGCCGGTCCGCCAGCAGCGCACCGGGGTCGTCGACCTGACCGTGCATCCGTTCCCGCTGGGCCAGCTCGTACTGATGGTCCATCAGCACCCCGGCGGCGTGCGCGGCCGAGCGCAGCTCGTCCCAGGCCCCCGCCTCGCCGCGCAGCAGCCGGCACAGCTCGCGCAGCCCCGGTGGACGGCCGTACGCCGCCGCGTACGGGACCACCACCTGCTGCAGCGCCTGCCGAGCGCCCTCCGCACGCGGCACCAGTTCCTCCGGCAGCAGTGCGTCGGCCAGCCGGGCGACGGCCTCCTCAAGCCTGCGGGCCCCCCCGTACAGGTCGAGCCCGTAGCGGGAGGCCGGGTCGCCCGGGGCGACCACGACGTCGTACCAGCCCAGCGGCCCCAGATCGGCGTCGGCCGCGCCGACCACGACCACCACGGCCGTCCCGGAGAGCGCCTGCAGGCAGAGCGACTCGGCGAGTGGACGGGCCAGGCTCCGGGTCTTCCCGGTGCCGGCCGGACCGACGGCGAGCAGCGAGGTGCCGAGCAGGGCGGGGTCCAGCGCGAGGTCGACGCCGCGGTAGGCGGCGGGATTCTTCGGCACGTCCTCGGCGGAGCCGAGCCGCACCTGACGCAGCAGCAGGTCATGCCGCGCGCCGTGCCGTCCCGGCAGGTCACGCGTCCCCGACGGGTGCCCGCAGGCGGCAGCGCCGTGCTCACGCACCGCGTCCAGCAGCGCGGCCAACCGCTCCGGGTAGTCGCGCACGCACTCCAGCGCCCGGTTCAACCGCTGGTGGTCGACGTCCCCCACCCGTCCCGCCGCGGTCTCCTGATCCAGCAGCGCCAGCCCCCCGGCCCCCGCCAACCCCCGGAACGCCCACCACGGATCCACCACCGGCTGCGCCTCGGCCTTCACCGGCACCGCCGTCTGCCGCTCAGCCAGCCCCACAGCCTTCCGCACCACGGGCCGCCCGTACCGCCGCCACACCAGAGTCCAACGCCCCATCCGCCCGAACATCTTGATCAACAGTGCGATGTAGGCGATCTCCACCAGGAGCGGGACGATCCAGCTGACACTGCCGCCCTTCAGGGCAGTGGGCACGATCCAACCCAGGAATCCCCAGACCACGGGCAGCAGGTAGATATAGGCGGTCCAGGCCACCAGCGCGTTCAGTCCGGCTCGCAGCAGCAGCTTCCAGGCGGACAGTTGGGCGTCCGCGTCCTCCTGCTCCCGCGGCGTCCTGGCCGCAGGCCCCAGCGCGAACACCCCCGGCTTCCCCACCTGCCGTTCCGCCGACAGCCACCCCACCAGATCGAACCCGTGCCCCCCGGGCTGCTGCCCGGGAATCCGAGCCTGTTGCCCAGCACCCCCGGGGCCGCCGGCCCCGCCCGTCCCCGGCAGATAGGTCGGATACGGCGGCACCGCCGGGTACTCCGCCCCCGACACCTGCGGCGCAACCCCCGGCCCTCCGGACGTCCGCCCCTCCCGCGCGCCACCCACCGACATCGCAGTCCGCTCCCTCGCGCGAGCCCACCAAAGCTCCCAATCTAGTGGACCATCGCCCTCCCGAGCAGAGGCTCGCGGAACGCACCACCCCCCGCACCCGGCCCGAACCGCTCCCGTCCCTCCCCTTCCTCTCCCCTCGCACCACCCGCACCCCGCCCCCACCCGCGATGTCCGGCCAGGACAACTCCCACCCCGACACCACTCCCCCGCGGCGTATGCGCCCCCTACCGTCCCGCCGTAGCCTGCGAAGGTACGAAGAGGTACGAAGCGCACCGCCCACCCGCCCCCACCCTTCTCCGGGAGACCACTCATGAGCGCTGTCACGTCCGGCGCCGGGCAGCTGCCCGGCGGACCCTCCCTCCC
>NZ_JBHFAB010000043.1:0-21139 GCF_042510955.1 Streptacidiphilus cavernicola | reverse complement strand
CAAGCGACCGAGGACCCCCACCGAGAAGATCAGCCAGCAGTCCGCAGCCTGACTGCGGCGGCCCCAGGGGTTGGAGAATTACGCCGACACCACCCCTGGGGAAAACCGCCGTCGTTCACAGCTGCGTCAACTGCTGCCCGCCAAGGGCCCGGGGACGGTCCCGGCGGTGGCGATCACCGACCAGCCGCGGTACGGCTACCGCGGCGGCGGCCTCGACGTCTCCCGGCACTTCTTCACGGTCCCGGCAGTCGAGCGCTACATCGACCTGCTGGCCCAGTACAAGTTCGACTACCTGCGGCTGCACCTCTCCGACGACCAGGGCTGGCGGATCGCCGTCCCCGGGCTGCCCGCGCTGACCGGCATCGGGGCGTCCACGCAGGTCGGCGGCGGCGCGGGCGGCTTCTACACGGACGCCGAGTACCGGCAGCTGGTGGCCTACGCCGCGGCCCGGTTCATCACCGTGGTCCCCGAGGTCGACCTCCCCGGCCACTCCAACGCGGCGCTGACCGCCTACCCCGGCCTTGCCTGCCCGGGTGACGCCAAGGCCCAGCCGTACACCGGTACCGACGTCGGCTTCAGCCGGGTCTGCACCGGCAAGGAGTCGACCTACACCTTTGTCGACCAGGTGGTAGGCGCCCTTGCCGCTATGACGCCCGGTCCCTATATCGGCATCGGCGGCGACGAGGCGAAGACCCTCTCCGCCGCCGACTACACCCACTTCATGGCCCGCGCCGCCGCGCTGGTACGCCAGCACGGCAAGCAGCCGCTGGCCTGGGACGACGCCGCCTCGGTGGGTAAGGGCTCACCCACCCTGCTCGGGGTGTGGCACCCCGCCTCGCAGCAGCCGCCCGGCCTGGACGCGCAGATCGGCACCGCGGTGAAGGACGGCTCCAAGCTGGTGATGGAACCGGCCGACCGGGCCTACCTGGACCAGAAGTACGACGCCACCACCCAGCTGGGGCTGCAGTGGGCCGGTTTCGTCAGCGTGCAGAAGAGTTACAGCTGGGACCCGGACACCTACCTCGGCATCAGCCTCCCGGCCGGGGCGGTCGCCGGGGTCGAGGCCCCGATGTGGAGCGAGACGCTGCGGAGCACCGACGACCTCTCCACCATGCTGCTGCCCCGACTGCCCGCCCTGGCCGAGGTCGGCTGGACCCCGGCGGCCGAGCGCTACTGGGACGAGTTCCAGCAGCGGCTGGCCGACCAGGCCCAGTACTGGCAGGCGCAGGGCCTGCCGTTCACCCGGACCACCGACGTCCCCTGGAAGTGACGCCGCGCCGTCCTTCCAGGCGGCCGGCGGGGCGTCAGTCGCCCAGTGAGCGCAGTGCGCGGTGGACCAGGTCGACCGCGGCCAGGGTGGTCGAGGCGTGCGCGCAGAGCCGGATCTGGTCCGGCCGCGCGGTGGCGGTGACCCCGTGCTCGGACAGCGCCTTGGCGACCGTGCCCGGGTCGGTGTTCGGGACCGAGAAGGAGACGATCCCGGCCCGCTCGTGCTCGGCCGTGGGGGAGTGCACCAGGCCGCCCGCGCTGCGCACGGTGTCGATCAACTCGGCCGTGCGCTGCCGGATCTGACGCACAATCCGCTCGGTCCCGGCTCGTTCGACCAGCTCCAGCGCCCGCGCCAGCGCCGCCGCGGCGATCGGGTTGTGGTTGGTCAGCGAGAAGCGCCGGGCGCCCTCGACCGGGGGGTGCTCCTCGCCGTCGAACAGGCCCGGCTCGTCGACCCCGGTCCAGCCGGTCAGGGTCGGTTCCAGTCGCTCCAGGGCCAGGTCGGAGGCATAGAGGAAGCCGGTGGACCAGCCTGCCCTGAGCCACTTCTGACCCCCGGTGACCAGTACGTCGGCGGCGGTCCAGGGCAGCTCGGTGGCGCCCAGGGCCTGCATCGCGTCCACGATCAGCAGCCGGTCCGGGCCGATCACCTCCTTGATCCCGGCCAGGTCGGCCCGGAAGCCGGTGCGGAAGTCCACCGCGGACAGCGAGACCGCGACGGTGTCCGGGGTGAGCGCGGCGCGGACCAGGTCCGGGGTGATCCGGTGCAGCCGGTCCGGCCGCACCGGCACCGGCCGGACCCGGCCGAGGGCGGCGGTCCGCAGCCAGGGGTAGAGGTTGGAGGGGAACTCCCACGCGGGGACCAGCACGCTGCCGCCGGGCAGCCCGAAGGCCGCGTGGAACAGGCCGGTGCTGGCGTTGGGCAGCAGCGTGACGTTCTCCACCGACCCGGTGCCGATCAGCCGGGCCGCGGCGCGGCGGGCCCTCGGCTCCTCCTCCATCAGCTCGTCCACGGTCTGCCCGGCGGCGTGGGCGGCCCGGCCGGTGAGCGCGGCTGTGGTCTCCACCACATCGGCGGACGGCGGGCCGAAGCGCCCGAAGTCCAGATATCCGGCCGGCTCCAGGAAGTGCTCGGCGTAGCCGGACAGGCCACCGGGGCCAGGCAGTGCGGACATGCGCGTTCGCTCCAGAACTTCGATGGTCGAAAGGGCAGACTGGGGGGCGTGAAACCAGCCGCAGACCCTGTCGCCGCCCGTACGGGCGAACTCGCGCGTACGAACGAAGAGGCCGGTATGCCAGAAGACAGTAGGCCCGCGGGTCCGCCCGGCGTACGGTACACCGCGTCCGACGAGGTGAAGCGGCGTGGCGTGCGCCGGATGAAGGCCATCGCCACCGGCTTCCTGCTGGTGGCGACCCTGGTCTACGTGCTGACCAGCTGGGCCGTTCGCAGCGGCGCCGGCTCCTGGGCCGGGTACGTCCAGGCGGCGGCCGAGGCCGGGATGGTCGGCGCGCTGGCCGACTGGTTCGCGGTGACGGCGCTGTTCCGCCGCCCGCTGGGGCTGCCCATCCCGCACACCGCGATCATCCCCACCAAGAAGGACGTGTTCGGGCGCAGCCTGGGCCAGTTCGTCGGCGAGAACTTCCTCTCGGTGGAGGTGGTCCGGGGGCGGCTGCGCGGCCTCGGTGTCGGACGGCGGCTCGGCGAGTGGCTGTCCGCGCCGGGCAGCGCCGAGCGGGTCACCCGGGAGGCGTCGGCGGCGCTGCGCGGGGCGCTCGCGGTGCTCCGCGACGAGGACGTGCAGGCGGTGGTGGGCGAGGCGGTCACCCGGCGGGCCGCCGAGCAGCAGATCGCCCAGCCGATAGGCCGGATGCTGGGCCGGATCCTGGACGAGGGCGGCCACCGCGGGGTGGTCGACCTGTGCGTGGTGCGGGCCCACGACTGGCTGGTGGAGCACGACGAGTCGGTGATCAGGACCATCTCCGAGGAGGCCCCGGGCTGGACCCCCAGGTTCATCGACCACAAGATCGGCGAACGGGTCTACCGGGAGCTGCTGCGCTTCGCCACCGACGTCCGCGACGACCCGGACCACGCCGCGCGGGGCGCGGTGGACAGCTTCCTGGAGGACTTCGCCGAGGAGCTGCGCAGCGACCCGGACACCATCGCCCGGGTCGAGCAGGCCAAGGCCGACCTGCTGGGCCGCTCCGAGGTCCAGGACCTGATCGCCTCGGCCTGGAGCGCGATCCGCGGCATGGTCCTGGACGCGGCCGAGGACGAGGAGAGCCAGCTGCGGGTCCGGCTCCGCGACGGCATCCGCAGCTTCGGCAAGCGGCTGGCCACGGACCAGCGGATGCAGGCCAAGCTGGACGGCTGGCTGGAGGACGCGGCCGAGTACGTGGTCGACACCTACCGCGACGAGATCACCTCGCTGATCTCCGACACCGTGGCCGGCTGGGACGCCGACGAGGCCTCCCGCAAGATCGAGGCCAACGTCGGCCGCGACCTGCAGTTCATCCGGATCAACGGCACGGTCGTCGGCGCGCTGGCGGGACTGCTGATCCACACGGTGTCAGCGCTGGTCTGAGCCGGCGTCAGCCCGGCTTCGGGCCTTGTCGGGTGGGAGGTCAGCCGCGCCAGTGCGAGGGTTTGAGGGCGTCGGCCAGGGCGTGGTTGACCTCGGTGCGGACCTGTTCGGCGTCGGCCTTGTCCTGGCCCCAGTCGCGGCGTTCGGCCTTGGGGTCCCAGGCTCCTCCCCGGTAGGGGGTCGGGGGGACCGGGGAGAGCACCAGCTGCTCCTCGCCGTCCCCGGCCGGGGTGATCACGCAGAGGCTGCGGGGGTCGCCCGCCGCCCAGAGCCGCCCCTGCGGACCGGGCAGGGCCCGGAAGCCGGTCCGGGCGGACTCGGCCAGCGCGGTGCCGGTGGCCGGGTCGATCACCTGCAACCGGTTGTCGTCGCGCTGCCAGGTCCGGTGGTACCAGTAGTGCAGAGTCATCGTTCAGCGCCGTTTCTACCCCTCAAGTGCCCTCGTTGTGCCCTGGACACTTGAAACCGCGACCAGTAATCGTCGCCTTGACGTGAATCTATCGATCGGAAGGATGGAGCTGTCCTGTCTGACATGCTGAAGGTCCATCGAGAGGGGCCACGGCGATGCAGTGGAAGATCCATGGGGAACGCCCGATCTACGAGAACCCTTGGGTGAACGTGTGGTTGGTAGATGTCGAACAGCCGGACGGGCACCGCTGGGAGCACCATGTGCTCAAGCTGCGGCACCTGGCGGTGGCGGCTGTGGTGAACGATCAGAGGCAGGTGCTGATGATGTGGCGGCACCGCTTCATCACCGACTCCTGGGCGTGGGAGCTTCCGATGGGGCTGATCGAGGCCGATGAGACGGCGGCCGATGCAGCGGCGCGGGAGGTACTGGAGGAGACCGGTTGGCGTACCGGTGAGATGAAGCCGCTGATCTACGCTCAGCCCGCCAACGGCATCACCGACTCCGAGCACTTCGTCTTTCGCGCCGATGCGTTGGAGTACATCGGCCCGCCGACGGAACGCAATGAGTCCGACCGCCTGGAGTGGATCGCACTGTCCGATCTGCGTGGCATGATCGATCGCCGGGAGATCGTCAGCAGCGGGTCCCTTGTGGGCGTGTTGTACCTGTTGCTGGACGAGTCTGGGCTGTAGTCAGCCCGTCGCTTCTTTCAACCGTTCTTCCAGCTCAAGGACTGGGCGGAAGGAGTGGTAGGGCGTGAGCAGCGGACGGATTTCGTGCAGGTGCCCTGTGATGCGGGGGGAGTCGACGGCAAGGGCCAGCTCCAGGGCTTCGGTTGCCGTATCGCAGGCCGCCTCGACCTGGCGGCGCTGCAGCTGGGTCTTGGCCAGCCAGAACGAGTGGAAGGCCTTGCCTCGCAGGTTCGTTTCCGGTTCCCTCCGGAGGGCCTGGTGGATGAGTGGCTCGGCAGCGTCCGCGTCGCCGAGCTGTCCCAGGGCGATACCGGTGTCCACGGTGAGCTTGGTCTGGTCGAAGTAGTGCACCCAGGCCGGGTCTTCGTCGGCGGGGCCGATGCGTGCGAAGTGCTGCTCGGCTTCGAGTATGGCCGTGTGGGCGGCCTGTCGGTCATGTGCGCTGGCGTGACCGAACGCCTCGCGGATGGAGAGCATCGCCATCAGCCGCGGGGTGCCTCCGTCGTTGCGGGCGGCGTCCTGGGCAGCTCGCACCAGGGTGATGGCCTCGGTTGCCCGGTCCTGATAGGTGGCCTGCAAGCTCAGGCAGGCCAGCACGTTGGCAGTGAACGTCCGGTCCTCGATGGCGCGGGCCAGGCGTAGCGACCGGGTGAAGTAGGTCCGGGCGGTGCTGTGCTGACGGGCGTCGAAGTACGTCCACCCGGTCAGACGCGCTAACTCGGCTGCGATGCCATGAAGGACCCGCCGGTAGTGGGGATCTGTGGTGTCGTCCAGGACGCCCAGGACGTATCTGAGCTGGCCGATGACGGCCGGACGCAGGGCTTCGCCGCCGTGCTCGTCGTCCCTGCGCCAATAGTCCTCGATGGACGTCTGCAGGGACCGCAGTGTGCAGGGGGTGACCTTGGTGTTCGCGGCGATGATGAGGATGTCGTCCAGTTCGCTGGTCGGCTGCTCTACAGAGTGTGGTGGGCTAGGCACTTTTCCCGCTGTGCCGATCTGCGGTCGGCGTGGGGTGGGGGCCTTCGTCTGCTCCCACGCGCGTGCGGCCAGCCCCAGCATGTGCCCGGGGATCTGCAAGCCGTCGGCGATGCGTTCGATGACGTTCATGTTCGTGATCTGACGCTGTCCCGAGAGGACTTCGCCCACCCGGCTGGGGGTGAGTTCGCACAGGTGGGCGATGCGGGAAGCGTGGATGCCAGCCCTCGACTTCACCAGGCTGAAGATCCTCGTGAAGTCCCTGGCGGCACAGGCGGTGACCATCTCCGGGTCCACGAGAAGACGCCAGGGCAGACCCGGCGGTGCCTTGGGTTCGGCCATGTCCGACGCTCCCTTGTAGATCATCGCTCACCGTCACGCGAGATCACTGAAAGCGAGTTTACCCATTGTGGGTACACATGCTGGCCTTATCCCCGAACGGGACGTCAGGCGATTCTGAGACCCCCGGGATCCCCGGAGGGAGCACGAAGAAGGACGCCGTGCCGTGCTCGACGGTGCGTCTCGGCGTCCAAGCGTCTGGCGAAGGGTTCCCAGCTGTGCCTGCCACCACACCCACCCCCGTCCGGGGTCCCTACGGCTTCCGGGTGCTGCCCAGCGGCAAGGCCGTGCCCGATTCCCGACGGCGCGTGATGGTGGCGGTGCGCGGTTGGAATCTGCCCCTGAGCGAGAGCGCCCTACGCGATGTCGAGCTGTTGTCCAGCGAGTTGATCACCAATGCCCTCCGGCACACCGATGCCACCTGTGTCGTATGCGTCAGGTGGAGCGGAGGGCGTCTGCGCGTTGAGGTGACCGACACCGATGCGGCAATGCCCCAGGCCGCCGACGCTGGACAGGATTCCACGCGGAGCCGGGGGGTTGTTTCTGGTCGACGCCCTGGCCGCCAAGTGGGGAGCCGAGCCCGATCCTGGTGGCAAGCGCGTGTGGTCCGAGGTCGGCGACGATGCCGCCGCTTGCGGCGGCGAGCGCCTGACGGCCCTGGTGAGAGCAGCGATCCCCAGCATCGGCACCCACGCCGCACTGCAGGCCGGCACATGATCAGCGCACCGTCCGAAGAGCTTCAACCGCCTTCGTTGCACCGGCAGCCGGCCCGCGCCGGCGGAGCGCCCAGTCACGAATCCATCAGGAGAAACACCGTGTCCTCAACCATGCCTCTCCCACCGCCTGATGAGCCTCAGATCGGTGACCTGGTCACCGACGAGGGCGGCCGGGAGCTTGTCGTCACCGACATCCGAAGCGGAACCAGGGTCGTTCGCCCTCTGGTCGGTGGCAGGGAGCAACCTGTCCAGGACGTCGGTGCGTTGACTGTCGTCGCGCGCCGTGGCACCTGGGGCGACAGCCCCGGTCGCAGAGGACAGTGATGAGTGGTCGCCACGCCAGACCCGACCCGGCGACTGTCATGTTGGCAGGCAGCTGGATCGCGGCCGGGAGTGCACTCCTGGTGTGCCTTGGCCTCTGCGCCCACGAGTCCCTTCCTGACGCGCCGAGCCAGGCCTCTCGGACGGTTCCGGTCTTGATGCCCGACGCTCTCGCGCCGGAAATCTGAGATCCGGCCGCAGTCCGACTCGCCTGACCTGCGCTGACTCTCTCGCGCAGCGCTCTCCCGGATCCGGGCAACCGGTCGGGCCGCTCCGTGCTTCCCGCTGCACGCCCGCAGCAGGAGAACCGAAAGAGGAAGGAGTACGAAGTGGCAGAAGACACGACACCGCAGAGCAGCCTGCTGGTGGCGGTGGAGGAGCTGACCTCCGTTCACGACCGCTACGACGGCCTGCGGTCCGACAACTCGGGCAGTTCCGGCGACTCGCCATGGCCTGGCGGCGACGGCAATCTGAACGACACCGAGTAGCGGCAGACGGCGGGGGTCCGCATGCTCCGACCCGCGGACCCCCGCCGGCCCCTGGCACCACACCAGCGAACGCATCAGGAGGGAACCATGGAGCACTGGCTGACCAGCGCCATCGAGACCGCACTCGGCTGGAACGGCGCGCAGGAACTCGGCAACGGCTTCGGGCGGGGAACCATCGACGACCCGGAACTGCTCTCCCGCGTCCTGACCCCGAACCGGATGCTCGACATCGCCATGCGCAGGAGCCTGAACCGCCCACAGTTCCGCGCCTTCCAGCGGGGCGAAGAGGTGCACCCCGCCGTCTACTTCACCGACAGCGTCAGCCCCCGGGGCCAGAGCATTCCCATGGTCAACATGCGGCACCTGGGAGGACTTTTGCGCGAGGGCGCCACTCTTATCCTCGACCAGGCCAACGTCTTCGACCCCACGATGGAGGTCGCGTGCCGGGCGCTGCAATGGTGGGCCCACGAGCGCGTCCAGGTCAACGCCTACCTGACGACGAACGACGCCTCTGGCTTCCCGCTGCACTGGGACGACCACGACGTCATCGTCGTCCAACTGGCCGGCGAGAAGCAGTGGGAGGTCCGAGGCACGTCCCGGGCCGTGCCCATGTACCGGGACGCTGACCCCAACAACACCCCGAGCCAGGACATCGTCTGGGCCGGAGTCATGCAGGCCGGCGATGTGATGCACATCCCACGGGGCCACTGGCACCAGGCGACCCGCGACGGCCGTGGAGCGGGGAACAGCCTGCATGTCACGTTCGGGATCACCAAGCGGACCGGTGCGAGCTGGCTGGCCTGGCTAGGGGACTGGTGCCGGGAGAACGAGATCTTCCGACACGACCTGGATCGCTGGCACGGAACCGGAAGCGAGGCGTTGACCGAGGCAGCCGCCCGACTGGTGCGCGAGCGGCCCCCGGCCGAGTTCCTGGCCGCGCACGGACAGGAAGTGACGCCCACCCGGCACGTCCCCTTCCTGGACATCTTCGGCCCTCTCGACTCGGTGGTCTGCGCTACCCACTTCCCTCCGCAGATCAGGGAGAACGACGAGAACATCGACGTGCTTGTCCTGGGGAAAAAGCTCACGTTCGCGGCCAAGGCCCTTCCCGCCCTGCGGCTGCTGCTGAGCGGCATGCCCGTCCACCTGGCCCAAGCGGTGACAGTGGTTGGTGCCGAGGTGACAAAGATCGCCGAGATCCTGGTGGAGGAACAGATATGCGCCCCGCTCACCCCCGAGTTGTCCTTGGGCTACACCGGTCTCGCTACCAGCGCAGCCTCCTGACCAACGCGCTGGACCTGGGCATCGACGCCATCGACACCAGCTTCAACTATCGCGGCTTCACCGCCCACGAGACCCTGGTGCGGGTCGCAGGCGATGTCCTGCCGCACCTCATGCTCTCCACAAAGGTCGGGTACTTTCCCGGGCCGAGCGCCTCCGAGCACTCCCTGGACCCGGCCCGCCTACGGGCCGCGCTGGAGCAAACCAATCGCGACCTGGGGCGGCCCCCAGACCTCGTCTTCCTCCACAATCCGGAAGCTTCCCTCGCCGACGCGACGGAGGGCTCGGCAGATGCATTGGCACGAGCGTTCGCACTCCTGGCCGATGCCACAGCACAGGGCCTGTGCCGGGCTTGGGGCGTCGCCTCCTGGAACCCCCGCCCCCTCGCCGCCCTGACTCTCCATCGGGCACCGCAACCGTCCGTCCTCATGGTCCGCGCTGGCCTGCTGGTCGGATCGGACACCCTGACCGCCGACGAAGCCCTGGCTATGCGGTGGGAGTTGGCACAAGAGGCTCTCTGGGGCATGAGCCCCTTTGGCGGCAGCGTCCACGACCCGGTATGGAAGGCCGTCGACCCGCGCCTGTTCCTCCAAGATCCGACCGGCGGCCTGACGCGCCTACAAGCAGCATTCCGGACGGCCTACTGCCTGCCCCGCGTGAGCACACTCGCGGTCGGCTCCGACAACCCCGCTCACCTGCGGCAACTGCTCAACGCCGTCGACTGCGAGGTCAACGACGTGGTCGTACAGCAGTACCGAGGGCTCTTGCGCGACCGGGCACGTCGTCAACGGGCTTGAAACTCCGCGACGATTCGAGCCGCCTCCAGCCGTGCGGGCTTCACCCGGGGATCCTCGGGATGCGCGTCCGTGCCGGCGAACTTCGAGGAGACGAACAACGTCATCAACTTGCCGTCCCGGCTCTCCAGATCGCTCCGCCGCTCCCGGCGCACGCGGTCGGCCAGCGCCGGGACGGTGAGCGAGCTTCCCCACAGGGACGCGGAGTCCAGCCCGAGGGGTGCGTTCCCCCAGTCCTCCCAATCGAACAGACAGAACTCCGGACCGCTCACGTTGGCCCAGTTCAAGTCCGCGTGCGCGGGAACCCAGGTGCTGATGGTCGTGTCGAACCCGCTACCGAACGCGCTTTGGACAGCCTCGGTAACCACGGGCTGCGTGATCAGTTCGGTGTCTGGTGTGGCCACGCGCGATGTCTGCTGAGCCGCCAGCGCATCCAGGGATGCGTTCAACGCCTGCCACCAGGCTTCCGACAGATGGGGAGCGGCAGCGAGCACGCTGGTCCCGATCGGCGTTCCCGGCAGAAGGGACGTCTCGTCGGCCCGCCACATCGCCGGCGCAGCCCCGTCCCGCCAAGCGACGGCCGACCGCCAGTCGGGCTTCGCGATCCCGTGGAGGGCAGCGGCGCACTCCGTGCCGTTCCAACCCTGCGTCCCGATCCTGTCGAGCCCCCGGCGCTCGATCCGGACCCAGCTCTCCCGGTCCGTGTGCGCCCCGATCGAACGCCGCTTGCGCACCACTGTCGTCCGGTCAAAGCGCACGTGAAGGGCCCGCTCGACATGCGCCAAGACGTCCTCGACCGACTCAACCCGCAAATCAACGGCATCGCCGCTTGAGATCGAAAGCCTCACGCTAGCGACCGTAGCAGCGGGCAGTCATGCCGTGGGGGTATTCGGCTGGCGACCTCAGTCCGCGCGGGCAATGATCGCCCGCGCGCAGCAGTTCGCCCTCCTCGCGCCGGACCGGCATCCGGGACGCGCACAACCGGTCCACGGTCGCCCGCAGTGCGGGATCGTTCAGTGCGGCACCGGGGGTGATGCCCGGGTCGGCCTCAACCATCGTGGGTCCCTTCCAACGATCCGCTCGACCCTGGTCTGACCCGGCGTCAGTAGCCGGTGGCGTTCCAGGTGTAGCCGTCGCGGCGGGTGGGCTTGTCCGGACGGTCGGCCAGCCAGGTCGAGCCGCCGTGCGGCTGCCGGTCCTGGTACTCGACCAGGGCGAACGGCGGCCGGTCGCCCGGTCGCATCGCGGCGGCGAACTCCAGCGCCGCGCGCTGCGGGACGAACGGCGACACCGCGAGCCGCACCTCGCGCACGCCGTCGCCGACCGGGCTGTAGGCGGCGACGGTCCGCGGGTCGCCCGCGATCCACACCGACCCGGCGGGTTCGGGCAGCCGCACCCCGCGGTCGTCCCGCAGCTCCGCGACCGGACGGTCGCCGCGCCGGTCGATCAGCTGCAGCGCCTCGCGGGTGCGGGCCCAGCGCCGGTGGTTGAACAGGCCGAGGACGGTGTCGGCCCGCTCCCAGCGCCCCGCCTTGTAGCCGTATTCCTGCCAGCGGAACTCCTGGAGCAGGTGCGCCAGGCAGCGGGCCCGGAGGTCGCTGTCGGGTGATGCCATGATCTGACTCCTTGCCGGTGGCGCCGTGTCGGGCCGGGGTCAGCCTGTGCCGTCGGCCTTGTCGCGGTCCCAGTCGCGGCGTTCGGCCTTCGGGTCCCAGACGTAGCCGTCCGCGCGCTTCGGCTTGTCCGGGCAGTCCGCGAGCCAGACCGAGCGGCCGTAGCGGAGCTCCTCCCGGTAGGGGGTCGGCGACGGGGCCGGGGCGCTGAGCACCAGGTGCTCCTTGCCGTCCCCGGCCGGGGTGATCACGCAGAGGCCGCGGGGGTCGCCGGCCGCCCAGAGCCGCCCCTGCGGACCGGGGAGGGCCCGGAAGCCGGTCCGGGCGGACTCGGCCAGCGCGGTGCCGGTGGCCGGGTCGATCACCTGCAGCCGGTCGTCGTCGCGCTGCCAGGTCCGGTAGTTCCAGAACTGGTCGAACAGGCCGGGGGCGCGGTACCAGGTGCCCCGCTTGTAGCCGTACTCCTGCCAGGGGTGCCGGGCGAGCAGCTCGCGCAGCTGCAGCCCCTCCTCGCGCCGGGCCGGCATCCGGGACGCACACCACCGGTCGACGGTCGCCCGCAGCGCGGGGTCGTTCAGTGCGGCGCCGGGGGTGATCTCCTGGTCGGCCTCAGCCATGGTGGTTCCCTTCTCTCCGGTCAGCCCAGCGCGTCGCGGATCGCGTTCCTGGTGGTCGGCTCCTGGCCGGGGGCCGCGGAGCCCTGGTCGCCGCCGTCCTCCCGCGGTGGGTCGAACGACAGGGCCGCGGCCAGTGTCGCCATCATGGTCCGGAACTCCGGCCCGTTGTCGAGGTACGGCGTGGCGAACTCGATCGCGGCGAGCAGCGTCCCGTCGTCGGACGGGACCAGCGCCTCCAGCAGGAACACCGGGGCGGTGGCGTCGTCGGGCAGTTCCGGGCCGCCGGGGAGCTGGGGTGCGGGCAGCTCCTGGACCCGCTCGCAGAACAGCACCGGGCGGCCGACCACGTCCAGCAGGTCGGCCTGGCCCTGCCAGTCCTCGGCCGCCAGCCGTTCCACCATCTCGCCGAGCAGCAGCCGGGGGTCGCCCGCCGCCTCGGTGTCCTGGACGGACACCACCAGGGTGGAGGTGACCTCGCCGCCGTCCACCGCCGAGGCGTGGCGGCCGATGCCGCAGTAGACGGCGCTGCGGTCGGCCAGGTCCTGGAGCAGCACGCCGAGGGTGCCGACGGTCAGCTCGACCAGCGGGCGCTGCTCGGGTTCGCTCAGCTCGGCGAGGATCCGCCGGGTGGCCGGCACGGTCTCGTCGAGGTCTCGCAGCGGCAGCGCGGAGTAGCCCTCGGGGATGTCCAGCCAGATGCTCCGCTCCTCGTCGGGGAGCGTCCCGGCGCCCGCGGCGGACGGACCGCCGAGGCCGTCGTCGATCCTGGTCATCAGCCCTCACCCCGGATGTCCTTGTAGATGTGCGTGGCCGCGTTCTTGCCCTTGAGGACCACGCCGACGGTGTGCTGGTAGGTCTCGGTGGTGGCGTCCTTCGCCAGGACGCCGCCCTTCTCCAGGACCGGGCGGACCCACTGCTGCTTGGAGAGCAACTTCGCCGCGATGCCCGGGTTCTGGGCCGCATCGTGCACCGCGGCGGCCATCTTGGGCAGCACCCGTGCACCCTCGACCAGCTCCTCGCCCGCGCGGGCCGCCTTGACCCCGGCGATGCCGGCCTTGAGCCCGGCCGTGCCGCCCTTGACCACGCCGCCGAGGCCCGGCACCACGCTCAGGGTGTCGCCCAGCGCGGTGCCCAGCGCGCTCCGCGCCGCCTTGTCGAAGTTGCCGTGGAGGGCGTCGCTGATGCCCTTGCGGAACTCCGGGTTGGCGGCGTCGACCGCGAGTGCGCCGGCGCCCGCCACCAGGGAGACGCCCAGCGCGATGGCGTCGATCGGCGGCGGCGTCAGCAGCGCGACCAGCCCGGCGATGGCGGAGATGGTGGACAGCACGGAGTGGATCGCGTCCAGGTGGTCCTTGACCCAGGAGCCCAGGTTGCTCAGGCCGGACTTGAAGTCGTTCCACATCCGGCTGAACATCCCCGGCTTGTGCGGGGCCAGGTCGGAGGCGGCGTGGTCCAGCGCCTGGGCGAAGCGCCGGGCTATCGCCTCGTGCTGCGACTCCAGCTCGCGGGCCTGCTTGATGATCGCGTCCAGCTCGCCCTTGGCGTCGGCGTCGGCCCGGTTCGCGGCGTCCAGGCCGTGCTGGGCGGTCTCCACAGCCTGCTGCGCCTGCTGCAGGGCGGCGCCGCTGAAGGTCTGGCCGATCAGCTTGAAGGCCGGGTCGGCCTGGGCGGTGACCACCTTCGCGGCGGCCTGCTCGGCCGCCTGCTGGGCGGCCTCGGCCTCGGCGTCCAGCTTGGCGGCGGAGGACTTGAAGCCGACCAGGTCGCCGTGCCAGTCATTGAAGATCCCGAGCGCGGTCTCCAGCGAGGTCTGCGCGGTGCTCAGACGCTTCGTCAGCTCGCCGTCCACGTGCGAGCGGAAGGCGTCCCCGGCCTGGCCCTGCCAGATGTCGTTGCCGGCGTCCCTGACCTGGGTGAGCAGCGAGCCGGACTCCTTGAGCGAGGCCGCCGCCGACTTCAGCACCGAGGCGATCGCGTCGACGTCCTCGGGTATCCCGGGGACCGGGTTGAAGCCCAGGTGGGGGTAGCTGTCCTCGGTGGCGCCGCCACCCGTCGCCGCCTCGTTCACGCGGCACCCCCGGCCAGGTTGGGCCGCAGGCTGTCGATGTCCGCGCCCATCGGGGTCACCACCGCGGAGTTGACCTTGTCCATGGCCTGCTTGATGGCCTGGTCGAGCTGCTGGTAGGCGTCGTGGGCGGCCTTCACGCCCTCGTCCGTCTCCTTGATGGTCTGCTGCAGCTGGCCCAGGCCGTAGTACCAGGTGCTCTGGAAGTGGTGCGCCGACGAGTTCAGCGCGTCGGTGCCGATCTGGCCGCCCTCGACACTGCCGAGCCGGCTCAGCGCCGACTCCATCTGGTCCCCGGCCTCCTGGAGGGAGGAGGTCATCCGCCCCAGGACGTCCAGGTCGACCCTGAAGAAGTCCCCCATCAAGTTCCCCGTTCTCTTGAGTGGTAACCGATCGCCTGAGCGACCGACGCTATCGCACCGTCGCACGTCCCCGTGCACCGGTCGTGAGAGGGTTGGGGAGCGCCCGCCGGAGACCGGGCGCGGTCGAACGGACGAGGAGCGGAACGTGTCGGGAGCAGTGTCGGGGGCAGCGGGGCCGGGAGCGGCGGGGTCCGGGCTCGGGGCGTTCATCGCCGGGATGCCCAAGGCCGAGCTGCACGTCCACCACGTGGGTTCGGCGTCGCCCGCGGTCGTGGCCGGGCTGGCCGCCCGGTACGAGGGGCAGACCTCGGTGCCCACCGATCCGGCGGCGCTGGCGAAGTACTTCGAGTTCACCGACTTCGCGCACTTCATCCAGGTCTACCTGTCGGTGGTGGACCTGGTCCGCGACGCCGAGGACGTCCGGGCGCTGACCTACGGCGTGGCCGCGGACATGGCCGCGCAGAACATCCGCTACGCCGAGCTGACGGTCACCCCGTACAGCTCGGTGCGGCGCGGCATCCCCGGCGAGGCCTTCATGGAGGCGATCGAGGACGCCCGCAAGGCCGCCGAGGCGGAGCTGGGCGTGATGCTGCGCTGGTGCTTCGACATCCCCGGCGAGGCCGGTCTGGAGTCGGCCGAGATCACCGAGCGGCTGGCACTGGACCTGCGGCCCGAGGGGCTGGTCAGCTTCGGCCTGGGCGGCCCCGAGGTGGGGGTGCCGCGACCGCAGTTCCAGCCGTACTTCGACCGGGCCCGTGCGGCCGGGCTGCGCAGCGTCCCGCACGCGGGCGAGGCGACCGGCCCGCAGACGGTGTGGGACGCGCTGAACGTCCTCGGCGCCGAGCGGATCGGCCACGGCACCTCCTCGGTCCAGGACCCGCGCCTGGTCGACTTCCTGGGCGAGCACCAGATCCCGTTGGAGGTCTGCCCGACCTCCAACATCGCCACCCGGGTGGTGCCGGAGCTGGAGCAGCACCCGATCCGGCAGATGGTGGACGCCGGGCTGTTCGTCACCGTCAACAGCGACGACCCGCCGATGTTCGGCACCGACCTCAACCACGAGTACGCAGTGGCCGCCGAGTTGCTCGGGCTGGACCGGGGCGGCGTGGCCGAGCTGGCCCGGCAGGCGGTCCGCGGCTCCTTCCTGGAGGACGCGGGCAAGCAGGCGCTGCTCGGCGAGATCGACGCCCATCTGGAAGCCTCGCTGCGCCAGGGGTAATCTGCATTCAGCTGACGGGGTGTCAGCTTGGCTGCGGTGCATGGGTGGTGACGGTGCGTCGGCTGCTGGTCGGGTTCGTCGAACTGGCCGTCACGGTCGGCCTGGTGCTGCTGCTGTTCGCCGGGTACGAGCTGTGGTGGACCAACCGGGCGGCGGACGCCGGCGCCCGGTCCACGGTGGCCCGGCTGGAGCGGGAGTGGCAGGCGGGGGCGGCGGCGCAGGCCTCCGCGCCGCCGGGCCCCGGCGGCACCGGCGCCCCCGCCCCCGGCGCCCTCGCGGGCGGTCCGCTGACGGTCGGCGGCCCCAGCGGCAGCGGCATCGACCGGATGTCCCGCGACCTCACCGCCTTCGCGGTGCTGCGGATACCGTCGCTGGGCATCGTCTTCCCGGTGGCCGAGGGCGTCGGCAAGCAGACCGTGCTCAACCACGGCTACATCGGCCACTATCCGGGCACGGCGATGCCGGGCCAGCCGGGCAACTTCGCGGTGGCCGGGCACCGCAACACCCACGGCGAGCCGTTCCGGCACCTGGACCGGCTGCGGGTCGGCGACACCGTCCTGGTCGAGACGGCCGGGTGGATCGACAACTACCGGATCGACTCGATCCTGCCGCAGACCTCGCCGTCCGACGTGGACACCGTCGCCGCCGTCCCGCACAGCGCGCTGCACCCCGGCGGCGGCTACGGCTACCGCGTCCCCGGCAGCTACCTCACGCTGACCACCTGCACCCCGGACTTCACCTCGCTCTACCGGATGGTGGCCTGGGGCCACCTGGTCGCGGCACAGCAGCGCACCGCGTCCTGACCGGGCCGCCCCCGGGTACGGTGGCCGGGTGACCGCCGCACCGCACGCACCCCGCTCGTCCCGCAGCCCCGGCGCGCCCGTGCGCGGCGGCGTTCCCGAGCACGGCCGGATGCCCAAGTACTACGCCGCCAAGGCCCAACTGGTGGAGCTGCTGGCCGAGCTGGGCGAGGGCGGGGCGCTGCCGACCGAACGCGAGCTGGCCGAGCGCTACGGCGTCGCCCGGGAGACGCTGCGGCTGGCGCTGCGCGAACTGCTGCTGGAGGGACGGCTGCGGCGGCGCGGCCGGGGCACGGTGGTGGCCGGGCCGAAGATCGAGCAGCCGCTGTCGCTGTCCAGCTACACCGAGGGGGTGCGCAGGCAGGGCCGGCTGCCCGGCCGCAGCCTGATCGGCCTGGAGCGCTTCGCCGCGGAGCGGGAGGTGGCCGAGGAGCTGGACCTCGCCGTCGGCGCCCAGGTCTGGCATCTGGAGCGGGTGCTGCTCGCGGACGACGAACGGGTCGGTCTGGAGAGCACCTACGCGCCGGTGGAGCTGTTCCCCCGGCTCGACGACGACTTCGACCCGGCCTCCTCCTTCTACGGCTACGCCCGCGCGGCGGCCGGGCTCACCTCCGGCGGCGCCCGGGAGCGGATCGAGACGGTGCTGGCCACCCCGCGCGAGGCGCTGCTGATCGGGACGCCCCCGGCGCTGCCGATGCTGCTGCTGCACCGCCGCAGCTGGGACGGCTCGGGCCGGGCCTTCGAGCGGGTCCGCACGCTCTACCGGGGGGACCGGTTCAGCTTCACCGCCGAGCTGGGCGCCAGCGGCTGACGGTTGAGCAGCTGAGGAGGGATGGTCGATGGGAGAGATTTTGATAACTAAATGGTAACGGGTCTAGTCCAAATGTGCCCGCTTGTTCATGCTGGAGACACCGGGAGAGCCCCCGCGGATCATCCAGAGGATCGAAGGTCGGACCCGTGAGAGTCATCGTCGTAGGAGCAGGAGCGCTCGGGACCATGCATGCCTGGCATGCGGTCGAGCGCGGTCACCACGTCGTCCACCTGGAGCGGGAGGAGCAGGCGCGCGGCGCCTCGGTCCGCAACTTCGGGCTGGTCTGGGTCGGCGGCCGGTCCGTCGGGCCGGAGCTGGACATGGCCCTGAGGGCGCGTCAGCTGTGGCAGGAGATCGCCGAACAGGTCCCCGGGGTCGGCTTCCGGCCCGGCGGCTCGCTGACCGTGTTGCGCAGCGCGGCCGAGTACGCGGTCGCCGCCGAGGTCGCGGCCCGGTCGGACGCCGCGCTGCGCGGCTGGGAGCTGCTCGACCCGGAGGAGACCAGGAAGGCCAACCCCGCCCTGCGCGGCGACGGCCTGCTCGGCGCGCTGTGGAGCCCGCACGACGCCAGGGTCGAGCCCCGGACCGCCCAGCGGGCGCTGCAGGACCACCTGCGCGCCTCCGGCCGCTACACCTTCCTGGGCGGGCGCGAGGTCCGCGAGGTGGTCGGCGAGCGCGCGGTCCGGGACGACCGGGGCGAGCTGCACAGCGGCGACGCCGTGGTCCTCTGCACCGGCGCCTGGCTGGGCGGTCTGGTCCGCGAGCTGGCGCCGCAGCTGCCGGTGCGCCGGGTCCGGCTGCAGATGATGCAGACCGAGCCGCTCGGCGAGGACCTGCCCACCTCGGTCGCCGACGGCGACAGCTTCCGCTACTACCCCGCGTACGCGGGCGGGGCGCTGGACGCGCTGAACGCGGTCCAGCCGCAGCACGAGACCGCCGCCGAGCACCGGATGCAGCTGCTGATGGTGCAGCGCGCCGACGGCACGCTGACCATCGGCGACACCCACGAGTACGACCAGCCGTTCGGCTTCGACGTGGTGGAGGAGCCGTACCGCTACCTGGCCGGGCTGGCCGAGGACCTGCTCGGCCGCCCGCTGCCGCCGGTCCGCCGCCGCTGGGCCGGCGTGTACGCGCAGTGCCTGGACCCGGCCCTGGTGGTGCACCGGGAGCGGGTGCGCGAGGGCGTGTGGATCGTGACCGGCCCCGGCGGCCGGGGCATGACGGGCTCGCCGGCCATCGGCGAGACCACAGCGAACGAACTGGAGTGGTGATGGGCACCGAGAAGAAGAGCACCCGGCTGGTGGTCCTGGACATGGCCGGGACCACCGTCGCCGACGACGGCCTGGTCGAGCGGTCGTTCGACGCCGCCGTGGCGGAGCTGGACGTGGTCCAGGGCAGCCCGGCGCACCGGACGATGGTGGACTACGTCCGCGCCACCATGGGCGAGAGCAAGATCTCGGTGTTCCGACACCTCTTCCCGACCGAGGAGCAGGCGCAGCGCGGCAACCGCGCCTTCGAGGCCGCGTACGCCCGGTCGGTCGGCGAGGGCCACTGCGCCGCGCTGCCCGGCGCGGAGGACGCCATCGGCGCGCTCCGCGCGGCCGGCCTCGCCGTCGTGCTGACCACCGGCTTCTCCGGGCCGACCCAGCAGCTGATCATCGAGGCGCTGGGCTGGCAGGGCATCGCCGACCTGGTGCTCTGCCCGGCCGACGCGGGCGGCCGTGGCCGCCCGTACCCGGACCTGGCGCTCGCGGCCCTGCTGCGCACCGGCGCGGCGGACGACGTACGGGAGTTGGCGGTGGTCGGCGACACCGGCTACGACATGCGCTGCGGGGTCTCGGCCGGCGCGGGCGTGGTGGCCGGGGTGCTCACCGGCGCCCATGACGCCGAACGGCTGCGGGCCGACGGGGCGAGCCAGGTGCTCGGCTCGGTGGCGGAGCTGCCGGCGCTGCTGCTGGGCGCGGAGCGGGCGGCGGCCGTCCGGTAGCCCGGCCGGGGCCCGTCGTATGCCGTCCCGCCAGGCGGGACGGCATACGCGGGGCCCGGCTGCCCCGACTACGCTGGGGATGGTCGGGGCAGCCGAATCCTTACGAATCTGGAGATGACGGACGTGGCGGAACGCAAGCCGGTCGAGTCCTGGCTGACTGACATGGACGGGGTCCTGGTCCACGAGGGGACGATCATCCCCGGCGCCGACGAGTTCATCAACCGTCTGCGGGAGTCGGGCAAGCCGTTCCTGGTGCTGACCAACAACTCCATCTACACCCCGCGCGACCTGCACGCCCGACTGGCCGGGATCGGCCTGGACGTGCCGGAGGAGTCCATCTGGACCTCGGCGCTGGCGACCGCGAAGTTCCTGGAGGGGCAGCGCCCCGGCGGCACCGCCTACGTCATCGGCGAGGCCGGGCTGACCACGGCGCTGCACCAGATCGGCTACGTGCTGACCGACAGCCGCCCGGACTACGTGGTGCTCGGCGAGACCCGCACCTACAGCTTCGAGGCGCTGACCAAGGCGATCCGCCTGATCAACGCGGGAGCGCGGTTCATCTGCACCAACCCGGACGAGACCGGCCCGTCCACCGAGGGCGTGCTCCCGGCGACCGGCTCGGTCGCGGCGCTGATCACCAAGGCGACCGGGGTGGAGCCGTACTTCGTCGGCAAGCCCAACCCGCTGATGATGCGTGAGGCGCTGAACACCCTGGACGCGCACTCCGAGTCCACGGTGATGATCGGCGACCGGATGGACACCGACATCAAGTCCGGCATGGAGGCCGGTCTGCGGACCGTGCTGGTCCTGTCCGGCCTCACCCGCGAGGTGGACGTCGAGCGCTTCCCGTACCGCCCGTCCCGGGTGGTCAAGTCGGTCGCCGACCTGATCGACGAGATCTGACGGCTGGTCACACCGGCACGGCCGTCGGGCATGTCGCTGTCCGATTTCTGGTTGTTTCATACTATTTTGCTCTGGTATGGGTGAACTGCCGATGGCGGGGTTCTTCGGCTGCCCTGGAGCGAGAGGAACAGCCCGATGGTCGAACTCCGTGCGGGCCTGACCGGGGCGGCGGTGTCCGCGCTGGTGCTGACCGCGGTGCTGCTGCCCGCGGCGGGGGCCGCGGCGCAGGGCGGGAGCGGGGTGGGTGCGCCGGGCGCGGTGCCCGGCGCGGTGCCGGGCGCGGTGCCGGGCGCGGTGCTGGTGACCACCGACGTCGCCGCGCCTGCGGCTGCACGTGCTGTGCCGGCTTCCGGGGGGTGGGACGCCATTGCCGTCGATCCCGCCACCAGCCGTTCCGGGGGCAGCGTCGATCTGCGGACCTTCGCCGACTGCGGTGGCACCGAGACCGGGTCGGTCGTCTCGCCGGTGTTCGCCGCGCCGGTGAGCCTCGCGCTGGCCGCCGACGGCGGGCTCTACGCCGAGGCCCGGGTCGCCAAGGACGCCGTACCCGGCACCTACCCGGTCCAGGAGCTCTGCCAGGGCAAGGCCGTCGCGGCCGGGACCCTGACGCTGGCCGCGCCGGTGGCACCGGACACCGGCGGCGGCTGGGGCGCGACCCGGGGCCTCCCGGGCCAGGACGCGCTGGGCGGTACGGCGGGTCGGGCGTCGCTGGCGCTGATCGGGGCGGCGGTGCTGGGCGCGCTGCTGCAACTGCGCCGCCGGGCGCACGGCTCCCGCCGGGCCCATGGCTGAGCGGGCACGGCCGGGCGCGGCGGGCGCGGGCGCCGGGACGCAGGCAGGCGCGGGTGCGGGCGCGGCGGGCGCAGGGGTTGGACTACGCCGTCCAGCACGACGGCTCC
>NZ_JBHFAB010000042.1:0-42117 GCF_042510955.1 Streptacidiphilus cavernicola | reverse complement strand
CTGCACCGACACCGGCGCATCCCCACCCACGGCGACACTGCCCACCATGATCTGACGACTCTTCCGCCGCACAGCAAGCGGCTTGAGCGGAGCGGACGGCATTCCGAGCGAGATCGCGGTCATGGGTGTTACCCGAGCCTTTCAGTGGTGCCAACAGTGGTGCCAACATGCCAACCGGCGAGAACGGGAGCAGCGGTGCGCAGGGCGCGCCAGGCGCGCAGTCCGTGGAGCAGGATGCCGGGGCGCAGCAGTTCGTGCTCGGGGGTGTCGACCACGACCCGCACGGCCGCCGCCGGGATCCCCCCGGCGAGGGCGGTCAGCGCGCCGGCGGTCTCCATCTCCACGCCCAGCACGCCCTCGGCGTGCAGGGCCGCGCGGCGGTCGCCGCGCACCACCCGGTCCGAGCTGAACAGCGGGCCGGTGTGCACGGTCAGTCCGGCACGGCGCAGTGCCCCGGCGAGTGCGTCCGGGCACGGGAGGTCGATCGATCCACTGTCGGCATCGCGCACCTCAGTGGCAACCAGGACGTCTCCCGGCCTTATTCCCGGTCCCACCGCAGCTCCGAAGCCCGCGAACAGGAACGCGCCGGGTGTCTGCGCCCCCTGCGCCAGGGCGCCGCTGACGGAGCGTCGGGCCCGCTGCTGACCCATCCCGGTCCGCAGCAGCAGCGTCCCCTGCGCGGAGGCCGCGCGCACGCCCGCGCGCAGGGCGGCCTGTTCGGCCGTCAGCGCGCAGGCGAGCAGCAGCGGTCCCGGCCCGGCCGGTCCGGAGCCGTCGGCTCTGGGAGGCTCCGTACTCATGTCAGCGGCGCTCCTGCCTCATCGCGACCGCCGCCCGGTCAGCGACGGCAGCAGCCGCGCCGGGGGCGGCAGCTCAGCGGTGAGCGGGCCCCGGGCACTCTGCCCGTCAGCAGGGACGCCGCCGCCCAGCTCCGGGGTTCCGTGCAGGTACCGGCCGAGTGCGGTGACCGGGAAGACCAGCCGGTAGAGGTTGTAGTTGATGGAGAAGTCCCACGGGAAGCCGGTCCCGGTGAACTCCGGCTCGTCCCAGGTGCCCTCGGGCAGCTGGGTGGCGGCCAGCCAGCCCACGCCGCGGTCCACCACCTCGCCGGTCTCGCCCGCCGCGAGCAGCGCCATCAGCGCCCAGGCGGTCTGCGAGGCGGTCGAGGTGCCGCGCCCGGCCCAGCTGCGGTCGCTGTAGGAGCGCATGTCCTCGCCCCAGCCACCGTCCGCGTTCTGGTGCTGCTCCAGCCAGTCCACGGCGCGGCGGACCGCGCTGTGCGAGGCCGGGAGCCCGGCCGCGACCAGGGCGGGGACGACCGAGCCGACCCCGTAGATGTAGTTGGTGCCCCAGCGGCCGAACCAGGAGCCGTCCTCCTCCTGCTCCCGCAGCAGCCAGTCGACGCCGCGGCGGACCCGGGGGTCGGCGGCCCGGCCGACCGCGGCGAGCATCTCCACCACATGGGCGGTGACGTCGGCCGACGGCGGGTCGACCACCTCGCCGAAGTCGCAGAACGGCAGCTTGTTGGGCAGGCTGCTGGTGTTGTCGACGTCGAACGCGGCCCAGGCGCCGTTCTTGGACTGCATGCCCATGGTCCAGCCGACGCCGCGGCGCACCGCGCCGTCCACCCGCTCCGGCTCCGGGTGCTCCACCCGGCGCAGCGCCAGCACCACCTCGGCGGTGTCGTCCACGTCCGGGTAGTTGTCGTTCTCGAACTCGAAGGCCCAGCCGCCGGGGCTGAGGTCGGGCCGCTGCACGGCCCAGTCGCCGGGGCTGGTGATCTCCTCGCCGAGCATCCAGTCGGTGGCCTTGACCAGCGCCGGGTGGTCCTTGGCCAGGCCGGCGTCGGCCAGCGCGACCACGGCCAGGCAGGTGTCCCAGACCGGGGACTGGCAGGCCTCGATCCAGCGGTGGCCCTCGTCGGTGTGCACGGTGAAGCGCTCGAACGCGGCCAGCCCCGCTTCCATCACCGGGTGGTCCAGCGGGTAGCCGAGCAGGTGCAGCGCGATCAGCGAGTACACCGCGGGCGGCTGGATACCGCCCCAGCAGCCGTCGGCCTCCTGCCGGTCCACGATCCACTTGGCGGCCTGGCTCAGCGCCATCCGGCGGACCGGCCTCACCGGCATCCGGTGGTAGAGGTGCAGCACCCGGTCCAGCCGCTCGAACAGGCCGTCCCAGGTGTAGGGGGCGGCGAACGGCCGCGCCGGGTACGGGTCGGCCGGGTCGGCGTGCAGCTCGTCCAGGGCGAACGGGGCCGGCCGGACCGGGCGGTGCGCGGAGACCACGGTCAGCGGCACGATGGTCTGCCGGGCCCAGCAGCCGAACGAGTAGATGTTCAGCGGGAAGCCGCGCGGGAGGAAGATCACCTCGGGCGGCAGCTCCGGCAGCCGGTCCCAGGGCCACCAGCCGAACAGCGCCAGCCAGATCCGGGTGAACACCCGGGTCGCGGCGATCCCGCCGCTCTGCCGGACGTACGCCGCGGCCCGGCGCATGTGCGGGGCCTCCGGGTCGTCGCCGGCCAGCTTGAGCGCGACATACGCCTCGACCGTGGTGGACAGCTCGGCCGGGCCGCCGTAGAAGGTGGCCCAGGTGCCGTCCGGCTGCTGCTGCGAGCGGATCCAGTCGGCGGTGGCGCGGGTCTGCTCCTCGGTCCTGATCTCCAGGAACTGACGCAGCAGCAGGTCCTCGGCGTCCATGGTGACGTTGGTCTCCAGGTTGCCCTTCCACCAGCCCTCGGCGTCCTGCAGGCCGAGCAGGTGCGCGGTCGCCCGCTCCAGCGTCTCCGCGGCGAGCGCCCGGACGTCCGGGCCGGGCTGCGGGCCGGCCTGCGCTGACTCCGACTCCGGGCTCTCCCCCTCGTCGGCGGTACCGCTCTCCGCGGTCGGCTCTGCTTCGTACTGTGGGCCGAGCCGTCCGTCCGCGGTTGCTGTCATCTCGTCACCTCTCCCTGACCACGACGAATTCGGCGAGCGCTGCGAACTGCTCCCGAACGACGGCGGGCATGGGCACCTCGTCGAGGGCGGCCAGCGCCGTCCGGTGCTGGCGGCGCGCCTCCTCGGCGGTCCAGGCACGACCGCCCGCCTCTTCGATCAAAGCCGCGCGGACCGCGAGTTGTTCCTCGTCCTCGTGGCCGCGCCCCTCCGGGTCGGCCAGCAGGTCGGCCAGCCGGAGCGAGGCCTTGCCGCCCTCGGCCAGCGCGGCCGAGACCGGGAGCGACTTCTTGCGCTGGCGCAGGTCGCCGAAGTTGGGCTTGCCGGTGACCTCGGTGGCGCCCCAGATCCCCAGCAGGTCGTCCACCGCCTGGAAGGCCAGCCCCAGGTGGTAGCCGTAGCGCTCCAGCGCGTCGGCGCCGGCGTCGTCGATCCCGGCCAGGACCGCGCCGACCGAGGCGGAGGCGGCGAGCAGGGCGCCGGTCTTGTTGCCCTCCATCTCCAGGCACTCCTCGACGCTGACCCGGTCCCGGTGCTCGAACGAGAGGTCCTGGGCCTGGCCGTCGATCAGCTTGCGGGTGGCCAGGGTGAGCCGCTGCACCGCGCGGCCGGCGTCGGTCGCGGTGGCGCCGCCGTTGTCGCCGGCCTCCAGCAGCACTTCGTTGGCCAGCGCGAACATCGCGTCGCCGACCAGGATCGCCTGGGCCGGGCCGAACACCGTCCACACCGTGGCCCGGTGCCGGCGCTGCTCGTCGCCGTCCATCAGGTCGTCGTGCAGCAGCGAGAAGTTGTGCACCAGCTCGACCGCGACGCCGCCGGGGATGCCGGTCTCGGCCGGGGCCCCGGCCGCCTGCGCCGAGAGCAGCGCCAGCGCCGGGCGGACCGCCTTGCCGCCGTCGCCCTCGGTGGGACGCCCCTCGGCGTCGGTCCAGCCGAAGTGGTAGGCGGAGACCCGGTCCATGGGCGGTGCCAGTCGTCCGATGGCCTCCCGGAGGACGGGAGTACAGAGGGTTCGTCCTCGTTCGAGCAGGGACGCCACATCCACCGACGGCTCGGCCGGCCGCGCCGGACGAGTCTCTTCAGGGCTCGAAACCACGCTTGCTCCCTCTCCGTTCTGGTCGTTCGTCAGGGGCGCTGCTGTCGCTGTCATAACCAACCTGTCTACGGTCCGTCAGTCGGTGGCGGTCGCCAGGGCGTCAGCCAGCTTCGCTGTGTCGGCGAGGGCGGCCTGAGCTGCGGTTTCACCGCTGCGCACAGCGCCCTCCATGGTCGCGGGCCAGCCGGTGGCGGTCCAGGCCCCGGCCAGGTAGAGGCCGGGACCGAGAGTACGGGCGGAAGGCCGCAACCTTGCGGACCCCGGGGTGGGCGCGAAGGTCGCGGTGCGCTCCCTGGTCACGAAGAACTCGGTCACCGCCGCCCCCTTCGACGCCGGCAGCAGCCTTTCCAGTTCCGGGAGGTAACGGCGTCTCAGTTCCGCGACCGGGAGGTCGATCTCGTCCCGCACCGCGGACTGGGACAGCGCCAGGTACTGGCCGGGGCCGGTCAGCCCGGAGTGCGGGGTCCGGTCGAACACCCACTGGATCGGCGAGCCGAGCGCGGCCAGGAAGGGTTGCTCCAGCACCGTGCGGTCGTAGACCACGTGGACGTTGAGGATCGGCGCGTAGTCGAGTTCGAGCAGCCGCTCCGGATGCTCCAGGCTGCCCGGCGGCAGCAGGTCGTGCGCGGCGTCCTGGGCCACCGCGAGCACCAGCGCGTCGACGTCCTCGATCCGCTCGGCGCCGCCGTCCAGCCGCTCGCCCTCCAGCAGCACGCTGTGGCCGCGCGGGGACGAGGCCTCGATCGCGCTCACCCGGGTGCGCAGCAGCACCCGCACCCCGGCGCGTTCCAGCACCGCGCGCGCGGCCTCGTCGTGCAGCGCGCCCAGCGGGACCGTGGCGAAGCCGATGTCGGAGGCGCCCGGGTCGCTCAGCAGCCCGGTCTTGAACACCATCGCCGCCAGCGCCAACGAGGACTCGTCGGCCACGGCGTTCAGGGTGGCCACCCCGACCAGGTCCCAGAGCGACTCCACCGCCCGCGCGGACTGCCCGTGCCGGCGCAGCCAGTCGCCGAAGGACTCCTGGTCCAGAGCCGGGTCGTCCAGGTCGAGGCCGCGCAGCGCCAGCGCGGCGCGGCCGGTGGCGGCCTTGTCGGCCAGGCCCATGTGCGGGTACAGCGCCAGACTCTTCACCAGGTGCAGCGGCACCGGCAGCCCGGCCCGGCGCAGCGCCCCGGTCCGCCCGGTCCTGACGTCCCGCACCGGGACGTCGAGCCGGGGCTGGATCCGTACCCGGTCCATCACCCCGAGCCGCTCCAGCAGGCCGATGTAGGCCGTGCAGCAGCGCAGGAAGACGTGCTGGCCGTTGTCGACCCAGAGGTCCCCGCGCTTGAAGGAGAAGGCGAGGCCGCCCAGCCGCGGCCGTGCCTCGGCCAGGGTGACCGCCATTCCCGCGTCCGCGAGGCGGAGCGCCGCGGTGATCCCCGCGAGCCCCCCGCCGACGACCACGGCCGTCCGCCCTGTCATGCGCCTCTCCCTGCTCGTGTGCCTGCCCCCGACGCTCCCCCGACGCCTCTGGTGACTCCCCTGCGACTCTGTGTGACAAACGCACCATGACCGCTCGTCACCAGTGAACAGTTGTACGATACAACGGTCAAGAAGACGGTCAAGAAGCACGTCCTCCGGCGAGGCCCGCGACCGCCACATAGGCCTTCTCCCAGGCGGGGAGGGAGACCCGGCCGCGGAGCACGGCCTCGGGCTCGCGCACGATCCGCTCCAGCAGCCGGTGGTAGATCCCGGCCATCGCGGCGACGCAGGCGCGGCTGCGCCGGTCCAGCATCGGCAGCAGCAGCAGGCCCTCGTCGAAGTACTCCTGCGCCCGGCGGGCCTCGAACAGCACCAGGCCGCGGAAGTCGGCGCCGGGGGCGGGACGGCCGCCGAAGCCCTGCTCGCAGCCGAACCGGGCCAGGTCCTCGGCCGGGAGGTAGGTGCGGCCGTTGCCGGCGTCCTCGCGGACGTCGCGGAGGATGTTGGTGAGCTGCAGGCCCAGGCCCAGGGTGTCGGCGAACTCGGCGCCGCGCTTGGGGTCGGTGCAGCCGAACACGCCCAGCGAGAGCCGGCCGACGGTGCCGGCCACGCAGCGGCAGTAGACCCGCAGTTGTTCGAAGGTCTGGTACTCGGTGCCGCGGACGTCCATCTCCACGCCGTCGATCAGCTCGTCCAGGGCGTCCAGCGGGATCGGGAAGCGGGAGCAGGCGTCGGCCAGGGCCAGCTTCACCGGGTCGGTGTCCAGCGGGTCGACGTCACCCTCGCGGACCTCGTCCAGCATGGACCTGGTCCGGCCCAGGTGCTCGGCCTTGCGCTCGTCGGACCAGTCGCCGTCGCCGATGTCGTCGATCCGGCGGGCCAGCGCGTAGATCGCGGACATGGCCGTCCGCTTGTCGGCGGGCAGCAGCCTGATCCCGTAGGAGAAGTTGCGGGCCTGCGCCCCGGTCACCGCCTCGCAGTACCGGTACGCCGCAGCCGCCTGCGGGGACACCGGTAGCGCGTTCCCTGGGGATCCCTCCATTCGCCGACTCACCTTCCTCTCACCAGCGTTGCCGCGACCTCACGGAGGAGGCGGCTCTTGCGGGGCTTGGGCGCCCCGGACAGCACATCGTTGTCGACCGCCGCGACGGCGTCGAGGGCGGCGTAGCCGCCGGCCGCGAAGCCGGCCAGCAGCAGCCGGAGCCGGCCGCTGACCGAGCCCACCAGCGGGGCGCCCTGGTCCAGCAGGTCGCGGGCGCGCTGCGCCTCGTAGCCGACCAGGGCGCGCAGGGCGGGTCCGGCCTGCGGGGCGTCGAGGTCGGTCTCGGCCACGCCGAAGCGTTCGAGGTCCTCGGCGGGGAGGTAGATCCGGCCGTTGCCGCGGTCCTCGGCGACGTCCTGGATGTGCTCGACCACCTGGAGCGCGCTGCAGATCGCGTCGGAGCGGCGCACCCGCTCGGGCGTGGCCAGCCCGGCCAGCTGCAGCACCAGCAGGCCCACCGGGTTGGCGGAGAGCTCGCAGTAGCCGAGCAGGGCGTCGAAGTCGGCGTAGCGGACCGTGGTCTGGTCGACCCGGTTGGCCTGGATCAGGGCACGGAAAGGGTCCGGGGTGAGCCCGTGGACGTCCGCCACCGGGACCAGGGCCGCCAGCAGCGGGTGCCGCGGCGGCTCGGCGCCGGGAGTGCCGAGGACGGTTTCGAACACCCGGTCGAGATCAGCCTCAAGAGCGTCGAGCAGGGCCAGTCGAAAGGCCGTGCTGGTGTGCTCCGCGGTCGCCGGGGCGCCGTCCTCGGGGAGCTCCGCACCCAGGGTCGCGGCGGTGCCGGCCGGGTCCGCGAGGTCGCCGTCACCGGCGTCGTCCACCAGCCGGGCGAAGCCGTAGACGGCCATCAGCCCGGTGCGCATCGCCGGGGGCATGAAGAAGGGGGCGACGGGGAAGTTCTCCCGGTCCGCCTTGTCGAGCACAGCACCGGACTCCTCCGGCCGCACAGCCTGCCGACGCACTGTCATGACCGCCACCCCCCCGTTCTACACCGATCTTCACTGCCTGCCCACAGCGGACACACCCGGAGAGGGTCCGCGGGATCTTGCTCCTAGCTTAGGACTCGGGTGTGACAACCCGTCGCCGGGGTGGCGCGAACGGGCTGTCATACCGTCACTTTTTTCGACGCAGGTGCTCTTACCTGCTCTTACCGCTTCTTCATCCAGTTCTCGTACTCGGTGACGATCTCGTCGGTGGGGCCGTCGGCGCGGATCACGCCGTGCTCCAGCCAGATCGTCCGGTCGCAGGTGTCCCGGATCGACTTGCTGCTGTGCGAGACCAGGAAGACCGTCCCGGCCTCCTCCCGCAGCTCCTTGATCCGGGCCTCGCTGCGCCGCTGGAACGAGGCGTCGCCGGTGGACAGGGCCTCGTCGATCAGCAGCACGTCATGGGTCTTCGCCGCGGCGATGGAGAACCGCAGCCGGGCCGCCATGCCGGAGGAGTAGGTGCGCATCGGCAGCGAGATGAAGTCGCCCTTGTCGTTGATGCCGGAGAAGTCGACGATCTGCTGGTAGCGCTCGCGCACCTCGGCGTAGGACATCCCCATCGCCAGGCAGCCGAGGACCACGTTGCGCTCGCCGCTGAGGTCGCTCATCATCGCCGCGTTCACGCCCAGCAGCGAGGGCTGGCCGTCGGTGTAGATCGACCCGGACGCGGTCGGCAGCAGGCCGGCCACCGCGGACAGGGTGGTCGACTTGCCCGAGCCGTTGGAGCCGATCAGGCCGATCGCCTCGCCCTTGTACGCGGTGAAGCTGATGCCGCGGACCGCGTGCACCTCGGTGACCGCGGGGGATGCCTTGCGCTTGACGATCCGGGACAGCGCCGAGGTGGCCGAGCCCTTGCCGCCGCCCCCGCCGTAGATCTTGTAGACGATGTGGACGTTGTCCACGATCACCGTCGGGACCTCGGAGACCGGCTTCTTCGGCGCCTCGGCGATCGGGTCGCCCTCCGGGGTCACCCCGGGGGTCGCGTCCGTAGTCATGGTGTCACCAGTCGAGGTCTCAGCCACGGCCGTACTCCTCCTCAGCCTTCCAGAAGAACAGGTATCCGCCGACACCGATGACGATCGCCCAGGCGATCGCCATCGGCCAGACGTGCTGCGGGAGACTGCTGGCCGGGTAGGAGTCCAGCAGCGCGAAGCGCATCAGGCTGATGTAGATCAGCGCCGGGTTCGCCTCGATGAGCAGGCCAACCCAGTGCGGGGCCTTGGTCGTGATGGAGCTGACGGCCCAGAACACGCCCGACATGTACATCCAGGTCCGGATGATGAACGGCATCAGCTGCGCCAGGTCGGTCGTCTTGGCGCCGACCCTGGCCATGAACATCGCCACACCGGTATTGAACAGCGACTGCAGCAGCAGGACAGGCACCAGCAGCAGCCAGCGCATGGTCAGCGGCTCCCCGGTGCCCAGCACGATCACGCCGAGCACACCCATCGAGAACAGCAGCTGCTGCAGCTGCATCAGGGTGGAGGCGATCGGCATGCAGGCCCGGGGGAAGTGCAGCGCCCGGATCAGGCCCAGGTTGTCGGCGATCGCCCGGGTCCCGAAGAGCACCGCGGACTGGGTGAACGCGAAGACGAAGACGCCGGTGCAGAGGTAGGCGATGAAGTTGGGGATGTCACGCTTGGTCCCCAGCAGCAGGCCGAAGATCAGGTAGTAGACGGCCGCGTTCAGCAGCGGCGTCATCACCTGCCAGATCTGCCCCAGCTTGGCGGTGGTGTAGAGCGCGTTCAGCTTGGCCGTGGAGTAGGCCATGATGAAGTGGCGTCTCCCCCACACCTGCCGCCCGTACTCCAGGGCACTGGGGCGCTTGCCGCTGACGGTCAGCCCGTACTTGGCCGCCAGCTCGCCCGGGCTCAGGCCCGAGTCATGACCGAGGCCGGTGACACCGGCCACCCGCTGCTCGTACACCGTAGACACGCTGCTCCCAAGACTCCGCCCCCGACTGACACGACGGAACGGTATCGTCTCGTCGCGTTAAGAGGAAGCTAGCGGCTTCGCACGAGAGAACGCAACCGTTCCGTCGTGACGCTACTATGGCTCCATGCTGACAGGCGAGCCATCGAATCCCGGGAAGCCGCAGACCCTCAAGCGCACCCCGGCGGGTGCGGCGGTGCTGCGCGACGACGTCACCGAGGCGATCCGCGGCGCGGTGTTCGAAGAGCTGGCCGTCAGCGGCTACGGCCGCCTCTCCATCGAGGCCGTCGCCCGCCGGGCCGGGGTCGGCAAGACCGCCGTCTACCGCCGCTGGCGCTCCAAGCTGCCCATGGTCATCGACGTGGTCTCCGAGGTCGCGTCACTCGGGATCTTCCTGCCGGACACCGGTTCGCTGCAGAACGACCTGCGGATGTTCGTCCACGTGGTGGCCCGGGTGCTGCGGCACCCGCTGGCCGCCCAGATCGTCCCCGACCTGCTGGCCGAGGCCGCCCGCAACCCGGAGATCGCCGAGACCCTGGCCACGGCGCTGGGCGAGGCGCAGCGGCAGAGCAGCGCCGCGCTGGTCCGCAAGGCCGTCGCCCGCGGCGAGCTGCCCGCCGACACCGACCCCGACCTCGCCCTGGACCTGATCGCCGGGCCGCTGTACTGGCGGCTCGCCGTGGTCAGGACGCCGATCGGCAAGGACTACTTGGAACGGCTGGCCGCCTCCATCGGCACCGCGCTGGGCGCGGTGCCGCCGGTCGGCTGACCCGCCGTCACGCCTGCGACTGCTCCTTCTTCTCCGGGACCGGCGGCGCGGCTGCCGCCGGGGGCGCAGCCACACGCGAGCGCCGGGGGACGGCGCGGCGCAGTTGCAGCATCCGCAGGCTGCCGATGACCACGGTGATCAGCGCGCCGCCCGCCACCGCCGCGAGCAGGGCCACGGCCAGCGGGAACCGCCCGTGCAGCATCAGGAACGACACGTCCACCGGGTGCGCGTTCTGGGCGATGAAGACGATCAGCAGGATCAGCAGCACCACCGCGGCGATGATCCCGGCCCAGGCCGTCCCGGTCCTGGTCCGCGGCACCGGGCGGCCACGGCGCTTGTGGCCCGAGCCGAAGGTCCGAGCGGGGGCGGGAGCAGCGGGTGCGGGCGCGGCGGGGTCGGGAGCGGTGGGTTCGGCGGCGACGGCTCCGGCATCGGTGACAGGCGCGGCGACGGGGTCGGGGGCGGCGGCCCCTGAGGTAGGCGGGTGGTCCGGGTGGTCCGGAGGGACGGCCATGGCTCTCACATCCTCTGCTCCCCTTGCGCGTTCCCCGCTTTCCGGATCCCAAGCAGCGGCTAGCATGTTCGCCGTTTCCCACGAGCCCCAGGAGCAGCGATGGCCACGCCGGACCCGCGGTCGACCACGACCGTCCGCGAGCTGCTGTTCGGGGTGCCGATGCTGGCCCCGCCGCTCGGCGTGTTCGATCCGGCCACCGCGCCGGACGCGCCGTTCCCGCTGTTCCTGGACTGGCTGCGGCAGGCCGTGGCCGAGCGGGTCAGCGAACCGCACGCGATGACCCTGGCCACCGTGGACCGCGACGGCTGCCCCGACCTGCGGGTGGTGGCGCTGCGGGACGCGGGCCCGGACGGCTGGAGCTTCGCCACCGGTGCCGGCAGCGCCAAGGGCCGGCAGCTGGCCGCGCGGCCGTTGGCGGCACTGGGCTTCCACTGGCGCGAGCAGGGCCGCCAGATCCGGCTGCGCGGCCCGGTGGTCCGGGCCGACCCGGAGACCGCCGCCGCCGACTTCCGCTCCCGGCTCCCGGGGTCGCGCGCGGCGAGCCTGGTCGGCCGGCAGAGCGAGCCGCTGGCCGACTCAGCGCTGCTGGCCCCGGCCTTCGCCGAGGCACTCGACCGGGCGACCGCCGACCCGTCGCTGGTCGATCCGGAGCACGCGCTGTTCACGGTCCGGCCGACCGCGGTCGAGTTCTGGCAGGGCGCGCCCGGCCGCGGCCACACCCGGCTCCGCTACACGGCGGACGCCGACGGCGGGTGGACCCGGGGACTGCTCTGGCCCTGAGCGCCCCGACCCGAGCGGACCGGTGCAGCAAGCAGGTCAGTGGTGGAAGCCGGCCGCAACCTCGGCGCGGTGCAGCGGGCCGGGCTGCTCCTGGAGTTCCGGGAGCAGCCGGGTCAGGTCCGCGATCAGCAGGTCGGCCAGGTCGCCGGAGAAGCCGTTGCGGCAGACCACCCGCAGCGCGGCCAGGTCGGTCCGGTTCTCCGGGAAGGTGTAGGCGGGCACCAGCCAGCCGCGCTCGCGCAGCCGCCGGGACACGTCGAACACGTCGAACGCCTTGACCTCGTCCTTGGTGGTGAAGGCGAACACCGGCAGCTCGTCCCCCTGGCTGAGCAGCCGGAACGGGCCGAGGTCGGCGATCCGCCGGGCCAGCGAGACGGCGATGTCGCGGCTGGCCTGCTGCACCGCGCGGTAGCCGTCGAAGCCGAGCCGGAGGAAGGCGTAGTACTGGGCGACCACCTCCGCACCGGGGCGGGAGAAGTTGAGCGCGAAGGTCGGCATCTCGCCGCCCAGGTAGTTGACCTTGAAGACCAGCTCCTCCGGCAGCGCCTCCTGGTCCCGCCACAGCGCCCAGCCGACGCCCGGGTAGACCAGGCCGTACTTGTGGCCCGAGGTGTTGATCGAGGCCACCCGGGGCTGCCGGAAGTCCCAGCGCAGCTCCGGGTCGAGGAACGGCGCGACCATCGCCCCTGACGCCCCGTCGACGTGCACCGGGATGTCCAGGCCGGTGCGCTGCTGCAACTCGTCCAGCGCGGCGCAGACGTCCCAGACCGGCTCGTAGGAGCCGTCGAAGGTGGAGCCGAGGATGGCGACCACGCCGATGGTGTCCTCGTCGCACAGCGGCACCGCGGAGGCCGCGTCCAGGTGGTAGCGCTCGCCCTCCATCGGCACGGTGCGCGCCTCGACCTCCCAGAAGTTGCAGAACTTCTCCCAGCAGACCTGGACGTTGACGCCCATCACCAGGTTGGGCCGGTGCCCGGCGGCGTAGCGCTCGGGGTTGCGGCGCATCCAGCGGCGCTTCAGCGCCATCCCGGCCAGCATGCACGCCTCGCTGGAGCCGGTGGTGGAGCAGCCGACGGCGTGCTCGGGGTCGGGGGCGTTCCAGAGGTCGGCGAGCATGGCGACGCAGCGCCGCTCCAGCTCCGCGGTCTGCGGGTACTCGTCCTTGTCGATCATGTTCTTGTCGACCGACTCGGCCATCAGCGCCGCCGCCTGGGGCTCCATCCAGGTGGTGACGAAGGTGGCCAGGTTGAGCCGGGCGTTCCCGTCCAGCATCAGCTCGTCGTGGACCACCTGGTAGGCGGTCTCGGCCGGCATCGGGCCGTCCGGCAGCCGGTGCTTGGGCGGTGCGGTCTCCAGTCCGGGCCCCGGGTTGGCCGTGCCGAGGAACGGGTTGACCGACACCCGCGCGCCTCCCGCGCCGTCGGCCTCGGCCTGTCGTCCTCTGTGCAGTCCCATCGGGGTCCTTCCCGGGTCGGTAACAGGGGTGGTGCTGCTACTTCTTGGTCCAGCGGTCGCGGCCGTCGGACCCGGCCTTGCAGACCAGCGTGGTGCTGCCGCTGCCGGTCGCGGTGGAGCCGGCGGTGGCGCAGAAGGCTCCGGCCCTGGCGTTGGCGCCCGCCACCGCGGCGGACTTCCAGCGGTTCTTGCCGCTGCCGTCGGCAGCGCAGGTCACGGCCAGGCCCTTGGCGGTCTGCCCGCTGCCGCCGGTGGCGGAGCAGAAGCCGCCCACGGTGGCGTTCTTGGTGACCGCGCCGGCGTTGGCGCTCGCCGACACCTTGGCACTCGCCGAGGCCTTGGCCGAGCCCAGCGCCGAGGCCGCGCTCGAGGCCTTGCCCTTGGCCGCCGCGGCGGCCGAGGAGGCGGCGGCCTGCGCGCTGCCCGCGACACCGGAGGCCTTCCCCTTGGCCGCCGAGGCCAGTTCGGACGCCTTGCCGGAGGCGACGCTGCTGAGCTTGTCCGAGGTACTGCTGGAGCAGCCCGCGGCGGTCAGCATCAGTGCGGTGAGCCCGATGGAAGCGGCGGCGAGGGAGCGGCGGTGCGTGCGCATGGAGGAGGACCTCTCCGGTGGGCCCCGCGGCGGGCGGGGCGGATACCTCGAACGTATGGCCGCCCCGGCACGGCCGCCCGGCGCGCTACTCCATCGGCGCATCCGGCGTCCGTCAACGGACCTGACGCCCCTTCCCCAGCGCCACCACTCCCCCGGCCGAAATGGTGTAGAGCTCGCGGTCGCGGACCGGGTCCACCCCGATCACCGCGCCCGGCGGCACCACCACGTTCTTGTCCAGGATCGCCTTGCGGACCACCGCGCCCCGGCCCACCCGTACCCCGTCCATCAGCACCGACTCCTGGACCACCGCGCCGGCCTCGACCACCACGCCGGGGCCCAGCACCGAGCCGGTGACCTGGCCGCTGACGATGCATCCGGCGCTGACCATGGACTCGGCGACCATCCCGCCGGCGACCACCTTGGCCGGGGGCCGCTGCGGCGGGTGGCTGAAGATCGGCCAGTGCCGGTTGTAGAGGTTGAACACCGGCTGGACCGAGATCAGGTCCATGTGCGCGTCGTAGTAGGCGTCCAGGGTGCCGACGTCGCGCCAGTAGCCGTGGTCGCGCGCGGTCTCGCCGGGGACCTTGTTGTCGTCGAAGTCGTACACCTCGGCCTGGCCGGTCGCGGTCAGCATCGGCAGGATGCTGCCGCCCATGTCGTGCACCGAGGTCTCGTCCTCGGCGTCCTGCTGCAGCGCGTCCAGCAGCACCTTGGTGGTGAAGATGTAGTTGCCCATGGAGGCGAAGACCCGGTCCGGGTCGCCGGGCAGGCCGGGCGGATCGGCCGGCTTCTCCAGGAAGCCCGCGACGCTGCGGCCGTCGGGTCCCGTGGTGATCACCCCGAACTCGGACGCCTGGCTGCGCGGCACCTTGATCCCGGCCACGGTCACCCCGGCCCCCGACTCGATGTGCCGTTGCAGCATCTGCTGCGGGTCCATCCGGTACACGTGGTCGGCACCGAAGACCACGATGTAGTCCGGCTGCTCGTCGTAGACCAGGTTCAGCGACTGGTAGATGGCGTCGGCGCTGCCGAGGTACCAGCGCGGGCCGAGCCGCTGCTGGGCCGGGACCGGGGTGACGTAGTCGCCGCGGATGCTGGTCATCCGCCAGGTCTGCGAGACGTGGCGGTCCAGGCTGTGGCTCTTGTACTGGGTGAGCACGCAGATCCGGTTGATCCCGCCGTTCACCATGTTGGACAGGACGAAGTCGATCAGACGGTAGGCCCCGCCGAACGGGACCGCGGGCTTCGCCCGGTCCGCGGTCAGCGGCATCAGCCGCTTCCCCTCTCCGCCTGCGAGGACTATTCCGAGAACTGACGGGCCACCAGCCATGCACACTCCCCTGCGAGTCGGGTGTTCTGCGCTCAGGACCCGGTGAGCGCGGTCCGGTAGACCTGCACCGTGCGCTCCGCGATCGCGGCCCAGCCGAAGTCGGCCACCGCGCGTTCCCGCCCGGCCGCGCCGAACCGGGCGGCGCGGACCGGATCGAGCACCAGGCTGTCCACGGCCTCGGCGAAGGACGCCTCGAAGTCCTCGGCGCTCCGGCCGTGGTAGGGCACCAGCAGCCCGGTCCGGCCGTCCTCGACCACCTCCGGGATGCCGCCGACCGCCGAAGCCACCACCGCCGTGCCGCAGGCCATCGCCTCCAGGTTGACGATGCCCAGCGGCTCGTAGACCGACGGGCAGACGAACACCTCGGCGTGCGACAGCAGTTGCACCACATCGGGTCGCGGCAGCATCTCCGCGATCCAGTGCACGTTCTTCCGGGCCGCGCTCAACTCGGCGAACAGGGACCGGAACTCCCGGTCCACCTCGTCGGTGTCCGGGGCGCCCGCGCACAGCACCAGCTGCACCGAGGGGTCCAACCGCATGGCGGCGCGCAGCAGATGGGGGACACCCTTCTGCCGGGTGATCCGGCCGACGAAGACCGCGGTCGGCAGCGACGGGTCGATCCGCAGCCGTTCCAGCACGTCGGTGGCCGGATCGGGCCGGTAGAGGCCGGTGTCGATGCCGTTGTGCACCACGTGCACCCGGGCCGGGTCGAGCGCCGGGTAGCAGGACAGCAGGTCCGCCCGCATCCCGGCGGAGACCGCGATCACCGCGTCCGCGGCCTCGGCCGCGGTCCGCTCGACCCAGCTGGAGACGGCGTAGCCGCCGCCCAACTGCTCGGCCTTCCACGGGCGCAGGGGCTCCAGCGAGTGCGCGGTGAGCACGTGCGGGATGCCGTGCAGCAGTTTGGCGAGATGGCCGGCCAGGTTGGCGTACCAGGTGTGCGAGTGCACCAGCTCGCGGTCGGCGACGGCGGCGGCGATGGCGAGGTCGACCGAGAGCGTGCGCAGCGCCGGGTTGGCCCGGTCCAGGGCGGGATCGGCGGCGTGGCGGCTGACCCCGGGGGCGCCGGCCAGGCCGGGACCGGCCCAACTGTGCACGTCCAGGTCCACCAGGGCGGCCAACTCCCTTGCCAGGAACTCCGCGTGGACTCCGGCGCCGCCGTAGACGTCGGGTGGGAACTCCCGGGTCAGCAGGCCGACCCGCATGGTGTGGCTCATCTGTGCACCTCCGCCTGGGACCCTGCCCATCAAACCGGCGTTCGATCCCCGAACCCGAATGATTGATCAATACTTTCGGATACCGGTCGGTAGATCGATGCTGTTCGGGTGAACGGACGGAGACATGCCGAACCCGGCCATGACGCCGGGTCATGGCCGGGAGCGCGGCGACCTACTTGCGGCCGCCGAAGAGCGAGCGGGTGAGCCGCCTGAGCGGCGCGAGCAGCACCATCCGGGCGCCCCGGTTGGGGCGCGCCGACGGGGCGCTGACCCCGCGGGGCGTCAGCTCCCTTATGAGGCCGACCGCTTCCGCCACGTCCACCTGCGGGAGCGCAGGTGCGCCGAGCACGGCGAGGTGACGGTCGAGCCGTCGGCTCGCCGCGCCAGTGCCGCACTGCACCGCGGGAACCCGCGGCCTGCTGCGCACATGCTGAATCTGATTCATATCCCACCCCTTGGAAGGCACCAGGGCCGTGGAGCGAAGACTATCCGCCCGGAGAGGTCGGTGTGCAACTGTTCCGCGAGCACCCCCACCGTACTCCGCCTGGCCGTCACCCGTACGAGCAGGTCCCCAACGGGGGCGCGTGTTCTGCTCATTCGCTTCGGATTCCCTCGTCGGAGGGCTGTACCCGAACGGGGATTCCGTTCAGGACGGCCGTACCGGACAGCGGATCGAGCGGCTCCTCGTCGGTGAGCAGATTGCTGTTCACCCCGGGCGACCGGGCCGCGGTCGCGCCGCGGGTCGCCGGGTCGCTGTGGCCCCAGCCGTGCGGCAGGCTGACCACGCCGGGCATCAGCCCGGCCGCGAGCTCCGCCTCGGCCTCCAGTTCGCCGACCCGGGAGCGCACCGTCACCCGCTGCCCCGCGGCGATGCCCAGCCGCTGGGCGTCGGCCGGATTGAGCTGCAGGGTGCAGCCGTTGCTGCCGCCCGCGAGCAGCGGCACGTTGTGCATCCAGGAGTTGTTGGAGCGCAGCTGCCGCCGCCCGACCAGCAGCAGCCCGCCGTCCGGCGCGGCGGTCAGCTCGGCCAGGTGCCGGGCCAGCCGGGCGGCCTCGGCCAGCAGCTGCGGCGGGGCCAGCTCGACCTTGCCGCTGGGCGTGCGCAGCACCCCGGGCAGCCGGGGCCGCAGCGGGCCGAGGTCCAGGCCGTGCGGCGCGGCCTCCAGCGCGGCCAGGCTCAGCCCCTCCGGCCTGGCCCCGAAGCCGTCGCCGTACGGGCCGCCGCGCAGCATCAGGTCCAGCAGCCGCTCCTGCCGGGTGCGGTGGGCGACGGCGGCCAGCAGCTCGGCCGGGTCCCTGCGGTACGCCGGGGAGGACGGGTCGGCGGCGATGCCGCGGGCGGTCTGCTCGGCGGTGAGGTCGTCCAGCTGGTCCGGGGTGGTGCCGCCGCCGAGCGCGGCGCAGGTGAGCCGGAGCAGCACCTCGGCCTCGTCCAGGTCGCCGGGGCGCAGCGGCAGGCTGGGCGGCGAGTAGTGCGCCTGGTCCCGGACCGAGAAGGCGGTGAACACCAGGTCGTAGTGGCTCCGGGCGAGCGGGGAGGCGGCCGGGAGCACCACGTCGGCGTGCCGGGTGGTCTCGTTGAGGTAGGCGTCCACGCTGACCATGGCGTCCAGCGAGGCCAGCGCCGAGCCGAGCCGGGCGCTGTTGGGGGTGGACAGCACCGGGTTGCCGGCCACGGTGACCAGGCCGCGCAGCCGGGCGCCGTCCGCGGACGGGGTGTCGATCTCCTCGGCCAGCGCCGCCGCCGGGAACTCGCCGAAGACGCTGGCGAGTCCGCGGACCCGGGTCCGCCGGGAGCCGGGGACCCGCACCCCGCGCCCGCGGCCGGGCCGGCCGGTGGTGTTGGGCGAGCCCGCCGCGGGCTGCGGCCACATCACCCCGCCGGGGCGGTCCAGGTTGCCGGTCAGCGTGTTGACCACGTCGACCAGCCAGCTGGCGGCGGTGCCGAAGGCGGTGGTGGTGGTGCCGATCCGGCCGTAGACGGCGGCGCTGGGCGCCGCCGCGAGCTCCCGGGCCAGCCGGAGCACCGTCCCGGCCGGGATCCGGGTGGCGACGGAGACCGCCTCCGGGGTGAACGGGCGCAGCGCCTCCCGTAGTTCGGCCAGGCCGCTGAGGTGCGGGGCGGCCTGGCCGGGGTCGGCCAGGCCCTGCTCCAGCAGGGTCCTGGCGATCCCGGCGAGCAGCAGCGCGTCGGTGCCCGGACGGATCGTCAGGTGCTCGTCGGCGACGTCGGCGGTACGGGTCCGGCGCGGGTCCACCACCACCAGCCGGCCGCCCCGGCGGCGCAGCGCGCGGAGCCGTCCGGGCAGGTCGGGGGCGGTGAGCAGGCTGCCGTTGGAGACCATCGGGTTGGCCCCGAGCACCAGCAGGTAGTCGGTGCGGTCCAGGTCCGGGATGGTGACCGACAGCTCGGTGCCGTACATCAGCCCGCAGGCGACCTGCTTGGGCATCTGGTCCACGGTGCTGGCGCTGAACCGGTAGCCGGTGCCCAGGGCCTGGATCAGCACCCTGCTGTAGAGGCCGAGCCCGAGGTTGTGCACCACCGGGTTGCCGAGGTAGACCGCGACGCTGTCCGGGCCGTGCTCGCGCAGTAGCGGCGCGAGCAGCCGTCCGGCCTCGGCGAGGGCCTCGTCCCAGCCGACCTCGGTCCAGGTGGAGCCGCGGCGGACCAGCGGGGCGCGGAGCCGGTCCGGGTCGCTGTGCAGCTGGCCGAGGGCCACCCCCTTGGGGCAGAGGTAGCCGCGGCTGAACGGGTCGTCGGCGTCGCCGCGGACGGCGATGTCGTCGAGGCCGGGACCGGTGGTCACGGTCAGCCCGCAGGCGGCCTCGCAGAGCGGGCAGGTGCGGTGGGTGACGGCGGTCGCGACCGCGGCCGTACTGATCGGTAGCTCAGCCATGCCCGCGAGCGTAGCCCCGGCGCCGGGCGGCGGGAACCCCGAGGACCGGCGGCCCGGCGCCGCGGCCCGGTCGGGCCCCCGGGTCAGGCCCCGGTCACGCCCCCGGGCGCCAGCCCGGCACCGGGACCGCCGCGCGCAGGGCCCGGGTGTAGTCCTCGGCCGGGGCGTCCAGGACCCGGTCGCAGGCGCCCTGTTCCACCACCCGGCCGCGCCGCAGCACCAGGACGGTGTCGCAGAGCTGCCGGACCACCGCGAGGTCGTGCGAGATCAGCAGGTAGGCGATGCCGGTGGCGGCGCGGATGTCGGCCAGCAGGTTGAGGATCTGCGCCTGGATCGAGACGTCCAGCGCGGACACCGCCTCGTCCAGCACCAGCACCCCAGGCTCCGCGGCCAGCGCCCTGGCGATGGCCACCCGCTGCCGCTGACCACCCGACAGGTCCCGTGGCAGCGCCACTGCCTGACGTGACGTCAGGCCGACCTGGTCGACCAGCTCGGCCAGCCGGGCCGCCCGCTCCGGGCGGTTCAGCCCGGTGTGGTGCCGCAGCACCTCGTCCACCGCCGAGCCCGCGCTCTGGCTCGGGTCCAGCGAGGTGTACGGGTCCTGGAAGACGATCTGCAGCTCACCGGCCCGCCGGTCGCGCTCGGCCGAGCCCCTGGCCGGGGCCGAGCGGTCCCGGCCCAGGACGGTGATGCTGCCGCCGCTGGGCCGTTCCAGGCCGACCAGCATCCGGGCGATGGTGGTCTTGCCGGAGCCGGACTCCCCGACGATGCCCAGCGAGCCGCCCGCGGCGACGCTGAAGCCGACCCCGTCGACCGCCCGGTGCCCCCGGAAGTCCTTGACCAGACCCGCTACTTCGACAGCCGCCGCGCTCATGCCGTGGCCTCCTCAAGGCTGATCTCGGCGACCCGGTGGCAGCGCACCAGGCCGCCCCGGAACGGTTCCAGGGCCGGTGGCCGCTCCCCGCAGACCGGGCGCGCGTGCCCGCACCGCGCCGCGAACGCGCAGCCGTCCCCCGCCTCGAAGGCGGAGACCGGACGGCCCGGGATCGCGCTCAGCCGCTCGGCCCGCGCCTCGATCGAGGGCCGCGAGCCCAGCAGCCCCAGCGTGTACGGATGGGCCGCGCGCCGGTGCAGTTCGGCGGAGTCGCGGATCTCCACGATCCGGCCCGCGTACATCACCGCGACCCGGCCGCAGACCGCGAGGGCGAGGTCCAGATCGTGGGTGATGAACACCATGCCCATGCCGCGCTCCCGGCGCAGCCGGTCCAGGATGCCGACCACCTCGGCCTGGATGGTGACGTCCAGCGCGGTGGTGGGCTCGTCGGCGAGGATCAGCCGGGGCTCGGCCAGCAGCACCGAGGCGATCATGACCCGTTGCAGCATCCCGCCGGACAGCTCGTGCGGGTACTGCCGCAGCCTGCGGACCGGGTCGTCGATGCCGACCTCGGCCAGCACCGCCGCCGCGCGCTGCTCGGCCTGACGGCGCGGGACGCCGCGGTTGCGGGTCAGCGCCTCGGTCAGGAAGGCGCCGATCCGCCGGGTCGGGTTGATGTGCGCGCGCGGGTCCTGGAACACCATGCCGACCCCGCTGTCGCGGTAGCCGCGCAGTTCGGCGCCGTCCATCGCGGCGACGTCCCGGCCCTCGAACCGGATGCCGCCGCCGAGTTCGGCCCGGGGCGGCAGCAGCCGGGTGACCGCGCGCACGGTCATCGACTTGCCCGAGCCGGACTCGCCGACCAGGCCCAGCGCCTCCCCCGGCGCCAGGCTGAGGTCGACCCCGTCCAGCACCGGCCGGTCGTCCGGGCCGCCCGCGCCGAGGCGGACGGTCAGACCGGAGATCTCCAGCAGCGGGGTGCTCATGCCGCGGCTCCCTTCGTGGACGACTGCACGGCCGCCGCGGCGCGGGGCCGTCGGCGCAGGTAGGGCTGCGGTCGCTCGCCGCTGATCCGCGCGCCCAGCACGGTCAGCGCCAGCACGCAGCAGACGATCAGCACGCCGGGCGCGACCACCGGCAGCCAGTGGCCCTTCATCAACGCGTCGGTGTCGCTGACCATCACCCCCCAGTCCGAGGTCGGCGCCTGGACCGCGAGCCCCAGGTAGGACAGCGAGGCCAGGTCGAGCAGCGCGTAGCCGAAGGCGATGGCGGCCTGGCCGAGCACCACCGGGCCGATGTTGCGCAGGATGTGACGGACCGTGATCCGGACCACCCCGAAGCCCTGCACCGCCAGCGCGTCGACGTAGGGACTCGTCCGCTGCTGCCGCGCGGCGGCCCGGACGATCCGGGCCAGGAAGGGGATGTAGGCGATCGACAGCGCCGCCACCGCGGGGGTCAGGCCGGGCCCGAACAGGGCCACCGCCAACACCGCGAGCAGCAGCCCCGGCAGGGCGTAGACCAGGTCGAACACCCGGGCCACCACCGCGTCCACGGCGCCGCCGTACCAGGCGGCGAGCAGCGCCAGCGGGATGCCGACCAGCAGTGACACCGCCACCACCAGGGCCGGGCCGAGCAGGCTGGTGCGCGAGCCGAACACCAGCCGGGACAGGATGTCCCGGCCGATCCCGTCCGCGCCGAGCAGGTGCGCGCCGGAGGGCGCGGCGTAGGAGTCCAGCAGCGACTGGGCGTTGGGGTCGTACGGGGCGAGCAGCGGGGCGGCCAGCGCCAGCAGGAGCACCAGCAGCAGGAACACCGCCGCCACCGTGCCGGAGGGTCCGAGCGCGGTACGGGCCCGGCGCAGCCGGCCGGGCCGGGGCTCCGGCGCGGCCGGCGCGGCGGCGGGCGCGGTGAGCTGATCCGTGGTCACGCGGTCCTCCCGACGGTGCGCAGGCGGGGGTCGATCAGCGCCTGGACCAGGTCGCTGACCGCGTTGCAGAGCACGAAGGCGGCGACCAGCAGCAGCGCCACCGCCTGGACCACCGGGAAATCCTTCTGCGCCACCGACTGGATGGTGAGCAGCCCGATCCCGGGCACCGCGAAGGCCGACTCGACCACCAGGGTGGAGGCGAACAGCCCGGCGGTGAGCAGCCCGACCGCGGTGATGATCGGCGGCAGCGCGTTGCGGAAGACGTGGTCGCGCAGCACCACCCGTCGGGGCAGGCCGCGGACCAGCGCGGTCTGCACGTGCTCGCGGTCGAGCTGCTCGCGCAGCGCGTTCCTGGTGACCCGGGCCAGGAAGCCGCAGGAGACCAGGGCCAGCGCACAGGCCGGGAGCACCAGGCCGTGCAGCCGGCCGAGCAGTCCGGGCTGGATGCCGGAGGCCGGGAACCAGCCCAGCTTGACCGAGAACACCGAGATCAGCACGGTCGAGGCGACGAACGGCGGGACCGTCACCGAGAGCGAGGTGGCCGCGTTGGCGGCGGCGTCGATCCGGCCGGGGCGCAGCGCGGCGACCGTGCCGAGGCCGAGGCCGAGCAGGACCACCAGCACCATGCTGATCCCCACCAGCAGCAGGGTGGTGACCAGTCCCGAGCCGACCCGGCTCGCCACGCTCTGCCCGGTGACCATCGAGCTGCCCAGGTCGCCGTGCAGCACCCCGGTCAGCCAGTCCCAGTAGCGGACCGGCAGCGGCCGGTCCAGGTGCAGCTGGTGCCGGACCGCGGCGCGCGCGGCGGCGGACGGGGCCCGGCTGCCGAACAGGACGTTCTCCGGGCTGCCGGGGGCCAGGTAGAGGCTGCCGAAGATCACCACGCTGGACAGCAGCAGGGTGGTGAGCAGACCGCCGAGGCGGTGCAGCAGGAGCCGGCCCATCAGGGCGCGCCCACGGCGGCGGCCCAGGCGTTGTCCATGTAGGAGAAGGTCAGCGGCGCTCCGGTGACGTCCTTGTTCTGAAACAGCAGGGCGCGCGGCTGGATGATCGGGATCCACGGCAGGTCCTGGTCGATCACCTTCTGCGCGGCGAGCACGAACGGGGCGCGGGCGACCGGGTCGGCGGTGCCCTGGGCCCGGTCGAGGTTCTGCTCGACCACCGGGTTGCTGTAGCCGTTGAAGTTCTGCGCGCCGCCCTTGGTCGCGTAGCTGATGTACATGTTCGCGGCCTCCGGGTACTCCATGTAGTTGATGGTGATGAAGGCGTCGTAGGCGGCGCGGGCCTTGGGGTCGATGAAGAGCGAGCCGTACTGCTGGTCCGGCAGGCCGGTGATCTTCACCTTGAGGCCGATCGAGTCCCCGGTCTGCTGCAGCACCTGGGCCAGCTGGACCTGGGTCGGGATGCCGGCCGCGTAGCCGATGGTGACCTGCTTGCCGGTCGCCCCTGCCTGCTTGACCAGGGCGGTCGCCCCGGCCAGGTCGGGCTTGGCGACCAGGGCCGCGTAGGCCGCCTGGTACTGGCTCCTGGCCGGGCTGGTCTCCCAGAAGCCGGGTCCTGCCACCGCGTAGAGCGGGTCGGCGGCGCCGCCGAACAGGGTGGTGGCGATGCCCTGCCGGTCGATCGCCATGGACAGCGCCCGGCGCACCCGGGCGTCGGCGAGGCCGCCGGTGAAGCTGGACACCAGCAGGTCGATGTTCTGCGTGGTGGAGCCCTCGGCGCCGACGTACAGCTTGCCGTCGGTGGCCTTGCGCAGCTGGTCCAGGGCCGCGCTGGGCAGGTCGAAGGCGCCCTGCAGCGAGCCGGAGGTGAGCGCGTTGGCGAGGGCCGAGGGGTCGCCGATGAACGTGAAGGTGATCTGGTCGGCCTTGGCCGCCCGGCTCGGGTCCCAGTAGTTCGCGTTGCGCTTCAGCACCATGGCGTTGGTGCCGTCGAAGGAGGCGATGGTGTACGGGCCGGAGCACATCACGCCGGTGGCGGCGGTGCCAAACTTCCGCCCGGCCTTGACCGCGAAGTCCTTCTCCACCACCGAGCCGCCGAGGATGCCGAGCAGGCCGACGAAGAGGTAGTCGTCCTTGCTGAAGGTGATGGTGACCTGCTCGGGGCCGGTCGCCAGGACCGAGCTGACGTCCTCGTAGGAGTCCGCGTAGTTGCTGGCCACCTGCGGGTCCTTGTTGCGCAGCAGGCTGTAGACCACGTCGGCGGTGGTGACCGGCCTGCCGTCGCTGAACTTCGCCCGCGGGTCCAGCTCCAGCACCAGGTGCCGGGCGTCCGGCTGCTTCCAGGAGCGGGCCAGGCCGGGGTTCAGGCTGTAGTCCGCGCCGGTCCGCAGCAGCGACTCGCAGACGTTGCCGAGGATGGTCTCCTCCGGGTAGTCGGCGGTGGTCAGCGGGTCCTCGGAGTAGGGCGCGCGGTAGTCGCCGGACCAGGTCAGCGCGGACACCGCCTTGCCGGGCGGGGTGGTGATCTGGGCGGTGCTGAAGTTGCTGCCGGGCGCGGCCTTGGCGGCGGGGTGTGCGGCGCCGCTGCCGCAGGCGGAGGTCAGGGTGAGCGCGGCGGCGGCGAGCAGTGCCGCGCCGAGGGGTCTCTTCTGCATCGTGGGGCTTCTCCTCGGGTCAGGACAGGCGTCGTCGGTACGGAGGGTCACTGCGCGGGAAGGTCACTGCGCGAGAGGGTCACTGCGCGGCGTGCTCACTGCGCGGCGTGGACCAGCGCGCCCTCGACGTAGGTGCGCAGCACCCGGGTCTCGCCGATCGCCATCGCGGGTCCCGCGAACGGGTCGCGGTCGAGCACGACCAGGTCGGCGTACTTGCCGGTCTGCACCGAGCCGGTGTCGGCGTCCAGGTGGTTCACCCGGGCGGTGCCCGCGGTGTAGGCGGCGAGCGCGGTGCCCAGGTCGAGCCGCTCCTCCGGGCCGAGCACCCGCTCGTCGTCCGCGTCCGCCCGGCGGTTGACCGCGACGTGGACGCCGAGCATCACGTCCGGGGTGCTGACCGACCAGTCGCTGCCGGCCGCGAGCATCGCCCCGGCCCGGTGCAGCGAGCCGAACGGGTACTGCCAGCCGGAGCGGCGCTCGCCCAGGAACGGGATGGTCAGCTCGTCCATCTGCGGCTCGTGGCAGGCCCACAGCGGCTGCATGTTGGCGGTGGCGCCGAGCGCCCGGAACCGCGGGACGTCGTCCGGGTGCACCACCTGGAGGTGCGCCAGGTGGTGCCGGTTACCGCGCTGCCCGTTGCGGCGCAGCGCCTCCTCGACCGCGTCCAGCGCACTGCGGACGGCGCGGTCGCCGAGGGCGTGGAAGTGCACCTGGAAGCCGGCCGCGTCGATCTCGCTGACGTAGCCGCCGAGCTTCTCCGGGTCGATGAAGTCGAGCCCGGCCGCGCCGCTGGAGCAGCCGCAGCCGTCCAGGTAGGGCTCCAGCATCGCGGCGGTGTGGTTCTCGGCGACGCCGTCGAGCATCATCTTGACGCTCCCGGCCCGGAACCGTCCGGCGCCGTCGCGCAGCGCCTCGGCCTCGTCCCGGCGGGCCTGGAAGCGGGTGAGCTGTTCCAGGCCGCCGTCCCGGTCCCACCACTGGGCCGCGCGGACCCTGGCGGTGAGGCTGCCGTCCTGGGCCGCGGCCAGGTAGGCGCCGTAGACGTCGCCGGGGCCGAATCCGGTGCCGACCGCGGCGTCCTGCCAGCCGGTGATGCCGTAGCCGTGCAGGTAGGCCTGACCGGCCAGCAGCCCCTGGTAGTGCTCCTGCGGTGTGGGCGGCGGGATGTGACGGGTCACCAGGTCGGCGGCGCCCTCCTGGAGCATGCCGGTGGGGGCGCCGTCCGGGTCGCGCTCGATCCGGCCGTCGGCCGGGTCGGGGGTCTCCGCGGTGATCCCGGCGATCTCCAGGGCCCGGCTGTTGGCCCAGAGGCCGTGGCCGTCCCGGTTCGGCAGGGCGACCGGGCGGTCCGGGACCACCGCGTCCAGCGCGGCCCGGTGCGGGGTGCCGCCGGGGAAGGCCTCCATGCTCCAGCCGCCGCCGGTGATCCAGGCCCGGTCCGGGTTGGCGGCGGCGTACTCGGCGACGGCGGCGGTGTAGTCGGCCGCGGTCTCCAGGCCGTGCAGGTCGCAACTGCGCAGCGTGGTCCCGGCCAGCACCGGGTGGACGTGGGCGTCCTGGAAGCCGGGCAGCAGCAGCTTCCCGGCCAGGTCGACCACCTCGGTGGCCGCGCCGATCAGGTGGCGCACGTCGTGGTCGTCGCCGACGACCACGACCCGGCCGTCCTTGACGGCGACGGCGGTGGCCCAGGAGCGGGCCGGATCGACGGTGTAGACGGGGCCGCCGGTGAAGACCAGGTCGGCGAAATGGTGGTCGCGGGGCACGTGCCCTCCGTACGGGGAGATCGGGCTGCGGGGACGGCAGCGCCGGTGCGGTGGCCGGATGAGTGAGAATCACACTCGATGACAATCTCGTTGTCAATGCCATTGACAGCGGCCCACCGGTTACGATCGGATCAATTCGCTGAGGGTCGGCCACGGCCGCGCACGGGAGGAGCCGCGATGGCGGAGCAGGGCACGACAACGGCCAGGCGGCGGGTGGCGCTCACCCGCGAGGCCATCGTCGAGGCGGCCATCCGGCTCTGCTCGCCGGAGGGCGGCGGGGTGCTGACGTTCAGTCGGCTGGGCAAGGAGCTGGGCGCCGACCCCACCGCGGTCTACCGACACTTCCGCGACAAGGACGAGCTGATCCTCGCGATGACCACGGTCATGGTCGAGGAGGCGGTGGCGCTGGCCTCGGTGGACGCGCTCGGCCCGGACCGCTGGCGGGAGTCGCTCACCGGCTCCGCCCGCGCCGTCCGCGCGGTCTACCTGGAGCGCCCGGCACTGGCGGTGCTGGCGGCGGTCCGCACCACCGCGAGCGACGTGGAGACGTCCAGCGTGGAGCAGATCATCGGGATGCTGCACGGCGCGGGCCTGCCGGTGATCGAGGCGGCCGAGTGCTGCCGGATGCTGCTCGACCTCACCCTGGCGATGACCCAGTCGTCGGCGGCGTTCCTGGTGCTGGACAAGGAGTCGCAGGCCAAGGACGACGCGGCCTGGTCGGTCCAGTACGGGCTGCTGCCCGAGGACCGCTACCCGCTGCTGCACCAGAGCGCGGCCCGGCTGACCGAGCTGTTCCGCGACGACGCCCAGGTCTTCGAGCTGGTGCTGAGCACCTTCCTGGACGGCGTCGCGCTCAAGATCGAACGGGCCAGGGCCGAACAGGCCCGGACTGAACGAACCCGGACCGAACAGGCCCGGAAGGGGTCAGCCCTCGGCTGACTCCGCCTCCGCCTGCTTCTCCGCCTCCTCCTCGGCCCAGAGCCGGTGCTCGCGCCGCGCCCAGGCCGGGGAGACCCGCCCGGTCCGCATCCCGTGCCGGGCCTCCGGGTCCTTCATCGCCATCCGGACGTGCCCGATCACCAGCACCCCGACCAGCAGCGCCAGCCAGTCGTGGACGAAGGTCGCCCCGGTGCGCCAGGTCAGCGAGGACAGGTGCGGGAACCACATCAGCAGCCCGGTGCCCATCATCACCAGGGTCGCCCCGGCGATCAGCGCCGCGTAGAGCTTCTGCCCGGCGTTGAACTTCCCGGCGGCCCCGGCCGCCCGGGTGCCGTAGCGCATCGCCCGCCAGGCCCAGCCCTTGTCCTGCGGGCCGAAGCGGTTCAACCGGCGCAGGTCGGCCCGCAGCGAGCGGAAGAAGATGCCGGCCAGCAGCGGCGCCGGCAGCGCGATCCCGGCCCACTCGTGCACCGTCACCAGCAGCCTGCGCCGCCCCACCAGCTCGGCCAGCATCGGCAGGTAGAGGAACGCCGCGGTGACGATCGCGACCATCATCAGCGTGGAGCTGGTCCGGTGCACCCAGCGCTCGGCGGTGCTGAACCGGTACAACTCCTGGTTCTCAGCCGGAGGTCGGGTCATCGTCGCGCCCGTTGGACCGCCCGACCCATGCTTCGACGTCATAGCCGTAGTGCTCCCAGTACCCGGGCATGACCCGGTCGGTGACGGTGATCCCGGACAGCCACTTGGCCGACTTGTAGAAGTACATGGGCGCCGCGTACAGCCGGACCGGGCCGCCGTGCGCGTCGGTGACCGGGGCGCCGTCCATCTGGTGCGCCACCATCATGTCCGGCCGCCGGGCCTCGTCCAGGGTCAGGCTCTCGCTGTAGACCCCGTCGAAGCAGGTGAAGCGGAGCGCCTTGCCGGTCGGCTTCACCCCGGCCGCGTCCAGCAGCCGGGACAGCAGCACCCCGGTGAACTCGGTGTTCGGCACCCGCCACCCGGTGACGCACTGCACGTCCTTGACCAGCTTGGTCTGCGGCATCGCCAGCAGGTCGGCCAGCGAGTAGGTGGCCGGCTTGTCCACCAGGCCGTCCACGGTCAACCGGTAGTCGGCGGCGCTGCGGTGCGGGATGGAGTCGGAGACGGAGTAGAAGCGGAAGCCCCCGCCGCCGGGCAGCAGGCCGGTCAGACCGGTCGGGTCCTTGCTGCTCACCGTGGCCAGCGTGCCGTCCAGCCAGTTCTGCGCCTTCGCCCCGACCGCCACGCCGACCGCGCCCAGCGCGGCCACGCCGAGCACGACCCTGCGCCCCACCGGCTTGCCCTCAGCCGCCCCGTCCCTGTCCATACATCGATTGGAACACCAGGCACGGGCAATGACCAGGAAAAACGGCCCGCTGTCAGGGTTCGGTAATGATCTGCCGCCGCCCGGCACCGGCTCCGCGGCGCAGCGCGGGCTCCCGACCGGCCGGAACCAGGCAAGATAGTGCCGTGACCTTGACTGATCTGATCCCCGCCGACCCCCAGCCCGACGACCTCTTCACCGCGTTCGCGGGCTGGGCGGAGGAGCGCGGGATCACCCTCTACCCCGCGCAGGAGGAGGCGCTGATCGAGATCGTCTCCGGGTCCAACGTCATCCTGAACACCCCCACCGGATCGGGAAAGAGCCTGGTCGCGGCCGGTGCGCACTTCGCCGCGCTGGCCCGGAACGAACGCACCTTCTACACCGCGCCGATCAAGGCCCTGGTCTCGGAGAAGTTCTTCGACCTGGTGAAGATGTTCGGCACCAAGAACGTCGGCATGATGACCGGCGACGCCAGCGTCAACCCGATGGCGCCGATCATCTGCTGCACCGCCGAGGTGCTGGCCAGCATCGCGCTGCGGGACGGCGCGCAGGCCGACGTCGGCCAGGTGGTGATGGACGAGTTCCACTTCTACGCCGAACCGGACCGCGGCTGGGCCTGGCAGGTGCCGCTGATCGAACTGCCGCAGGCGCAGTTCCTGCTGATGTCGGCGACCCTCGGCGACGTCCGCCGGTTCGAGGCCGACCTCAAGCGCCGCACCGGCCGCCCGACCACCACGGTCAGCTCGGTCACCCGCCCGGTGCCGCTGTTCTACGAGTACCAGCGCACCCCCATCCACGACACCCTGGAGACGCTGCTCGGCACCGGCCAGGCGCCGGTCTACGTGGTGCACTTCACCCAGGCCGCGGCGGTGGAGCGGGCGCAGGCGCTGATGAGCATCAACATGTGCTCCAAGGCCGAGAAGGACGCCATCGCCGCGCTGATCGGGCACTTCCGCTTCACCACCAAGTTCGGCCGCAACCTGTCCCGCTTCGTCCGGCACGGCATCGGCGTGCACCACGCCGGAATGCTGCCCAAGTACCGGCGGCTGGTCGAGCGGCTGGCCCAGGCCGGGCTGCTCAAGGTCATCTGCGGCACCGACACCCTCGGCGTCGGCGTCAACGTGCCGATCCGCACCGTGCTGTTCACCGCGCTGTCCAAGTACGACGGACAGCGGGTCCGGCTGCTGCGCGCCCGGGAGTTCCACCAGATCGCCGGACGGGCCGGACGGGCCGGGTTCGACACCGTCGGCACGGTCGTCGCGCAGGCCCCTGAGCATGTCACCGAGAACGACAAGGCCCTGGCCAAGGCCGGTGACGACCCCAAGAAGCGGCGCAAGGTGGTCCGCAAGAAAGCACCGGACGGCTTCATCTCCTGGGGCGAGGAGACCTTCACCAAACTGATCGAGGCCCAACCGGAGCCGCTGGTCTCCAAGTTCCGGGTCAGCCATCTGATGCTGCTCTCGGTGATCAACCGCCCCGGCAACGCCTTCGAGGCGATGCGGCACCTGCTGATGGACAACGACGACGACCCCAGGTCGCGCCGCCGCCACATCAGCGAGGCCATCGCCATCTACCGCTCGCTGCTGGCCGGCGGCGTGGTCGAACGGCTGGACACCCCGGACGAGACCGGCCGGATCGTCCGGCTCACCGTCGACCTGCAGTCCGACTTCTCGCTGACCCAGCCGCTGTCGACCTTCGCCCTGGCCGCGTTCGACCTGCTGGACGTGGAGTCCCCCTCCTACGCGCTGGACGTGCTCAGCGTGGTCGAGGCCACCCTGGACGACCCCCGGCAGATCGTCGCCGCCCAGGAGAACAAGGCCCGCGGCGAGGCCGTCGCCGAGATGAAGCGGGACGGCGTCGAGTACGAGGAGCGGATGGAGCGGCTCCAGGAGATCAGCTACCCCAAGCCGCTGGAGGAACTGCTCGGCCACGCCTACGAGGTCTACCGCCGGGTGCACCCGTGGATCGGCGACCACCCGCTGCGCCCCAAGACCGTCGCCCGCGACCTCTACGAGCGCGCGATGACCTTCACCGACTACGTCGGCTTCTACGAGCTGGCCAGGACCGAGGGCCTGGTGCTGCGCTACCTGGCCGGCGCCTACAAGGCGCTGGAGCACACCATCCCGGACGACCTCAAGTCCGAGGACCTGCGCGACCTGATCTCCTGGCTCGGCGAGCTGGTCCGCCAGGTCGACTCCAGCCTGCTGGACGAGTGGGAGAAGCTGGCCAACCCGGAGGACGAGGAGGAGGTCGCCCCGTCCCTGGACGAGAAGATCCAGCCGGTCACCGCCAACGTCCGCGCCTTCCGGGTGCTGGTCCGCAACGCGATGTTCCGGCGAGTCGAACTCGCGGCGCTGGAGCGCTACTTCGACCTCGGCGAGCTGGACGCCGAGGGAGGTGTCGCGCAAGGCGCGTCGGACAAGGGTGGTGGTGGGCGACGGGAGGGCGGCTGGGACCAGGAGAAGTGGGCCGGGGCCATGGACGGGTACTGGGACGAGCACGACGACCTCGGCACCGGACCGGACGCGCGCGGGCCGAAGATGCTGATCATCGACGACGAGTCGGTCCAGGGCGCGTGGCTGGTCCGGCAGGTCTTCGACGACCCGGCCGGGGACCACGACTGGGGCATCAGCGCCGAGGTCGACCTCGCCTCCTCCGACGAGGAGGGCCGCGCGGTGCTCCGGGTCACCGCGGTGGACCGGATGTAGCGGCTGCGGCCGGTCAGGGCCGCCGCAGCAGCACGAAGCCGTCCTGGTCGACCACCGGCCGGTAGCCGTCGGCCCGGTACTCGGCGAGCAGCCGGTCGGTGTCGGCCACTGCGCAGGGGACCTTGACGCTGGGGTCGGTCAGGTCGGCGACGACCCACTGCGGCCGGGTCTGCGTCGGCCCCTGCGGCTGGCAGACCAGGCTGACCGTGTCACGGTGGGTCAGCTGGGCGGAGAGGTGGTTGGACGCGGCGACGGTGGCGCCGTCGGGTATTCGGGCCAGCAGCCGCCGGGCCTCGGCGACCCGGGGACTGACGCTCCAGGCCGACGGCATGACCACCTCGTGCAGCGGATACAGCGGGATGGTGACCGCGGTGACCAGCGCGCCGACGGCCAGCCCGCGTTTGCCGCTCCGCGCGGGCAGCCGGTCCAGGGCGTCGATCATCGCCGCGAACACCAGCGGCATCAGCACCGCGCTGTAGTGGTAGCTGACCCCCCAGTAGTGCGGATTGTCGGACAGCAGCCGCCAGGCCAGCGTGGGCAGGCAGAGCAGCGCCAGCGGCGTGCGCAGGCAGAGAAAGCCGGTCGGCGCGGCCAGCAGGAACAGCAGCAGCCACTTCACCGGCGGCCAGCCCAGGTGCAGCAGCGCGTGCGGCAGCCCGCCCCCGGCGCCGCCGAGCCCGGCTCCGGCGCCGCCGCCGGGCAGCTGGTTCATGTAGTCGAAGGTGCCGTGCGGGTTCATCGCCGGAAGCAGCACCAGCACCTCGACCGCGGTCCCGGCCAGCCCGACCACGGCGAGCCCCAGCCCCCACCAGCGCAGACCGCTCCGCTCCCGGGCGCCCTGTTCCCGGCCGCCCTGTTCCCGCCTGCCCGCCTGCCGACCGCCGCCCGCCTTCCAGCCCTGCCAGGCGATGTAGCCGCCGACAGCCGCGACGGTCAGCCCCTGGTCCTCCTTGACCAGCAGCAGCGGCAGCGACCACAGCGTGGCGGCCCGCCAGCGCCGGTGGCCCAGCGCGGTGGCCGCGAAGGCCAGCAGCGGCACCGCGAAGGCGATCTCGTGGAAGTCGTCGGAGACCGCCTTGACGATCCCCCAGGACGCCCCGACCAGGCAGCCGACCAGCAGCGCGGTCCGCGGCCCGCGCACCTCGTGCGCCCAGCGGGTCAGCGGGACCACGGCCAGCGCCATCAGCGCGGCCTGCGCCACCAGCAGCGTGAGCGCCGAGGGGAAGACCCGGTAGAACGGCGCCAGCAGCACCAGCACCGGGTGGAAGTGGTCCCCGAGCAGGTTGTAGCCCGGCCCCTTGAGCGCCACGATCGGCGCCCGCCCGTGGGCGTAGGCGCGGACCGCCTCCTCGAAGATGCCGAGGTCGTACCCCTGGCTGACCATCCGCCGGTAGCGCAGCACCGACACGCAGCAGTAGAGCGCGAAGAACACCCCCGCGAGCCCCCAGGCCAGCCGGTTCGGGGGTACGCCACGGCGGTCCGCGGCCGACTCGGACATGGCGGGGCGTAGGTCGAGCAAGGGTCTGCGCTCTTTCCGGTATACGAAGTGCACCACACTGCTGCACACCCGTCCGGTCGTCAAACAGCTGCGCTGCCCACCGACACGCGCGCCCTTCACCGACCGGTTCCCGGCAAGCCCCACGCCGAGCCCTTACCCAGCTCTCGTACCCTCATAGGTGCACCGTCCTACCCCCGCAGCCACCCCGCAGATAAAGAGGTCACCGCGTTGATCCGTGTGGTCATCGTCGACGACGAGACACTCGTCCGGTCCGGTCTGAGCCTGATCGTCGGCTCGGCCCCCGACATCGAGGTCGTCGCGACCTGTCCCGGCGGGGAGGCCGTGGACACCGTCACCGCGCACGAACCCCAGGTGGTCCTGCTCGACATCCGGATGCCGGACGTGGACGGGCTCACCGTGCTGCGCGCGCTGCGGGCGCTCCCCCGCCCGCCCGCGGTGGCGATGCTCACCACCTTCGACACCGACGAGTACATCGGCACGGCGCTGCGGGCCGGCGCGTCCGGCTTCCTGCTCAAGGACACCGACCCGGAGCAGCTCACCCAGGCGGTGCGCACCCTGGCCGCGGGCGGCCGGGTGCTCTCCCCCGCGGTGACCGACACCGTCATCGCCGGCTACCTGGACGCGGGCCCCGACCGGCAGACCGCCGCCCGGCTGAGCACCATGACCACCCGTGAGCTGGACGTGCTGACCCTGCTCGGCGAGGGCCTGTCCAACGCGGAGATCGCCGGACGGCTGTTCCTCAGCACCGGCACGGTGAAGGACCACATCAGCGCGATCCTGGCCAAACTGGGCACCTCCAACCGGGTCCAGGCCGCGGTCTTCGCGCACCAGGCCGGACTGCTCGACGGCGGGGAGCCGCCCCGGTGAGCGACGCGTCGGCCGGGCCCGCGCACTGGTACCAGCGCCCCTGGGTACTGCTCACCGCACCGGTGCTGCCCGCCGTGCTGGACGCGCTGCTCGCCGACGACCTGGGCTCACCGCCGCAGCTGTCCGCCTCGCTGCTGGCGGCGGCAGCGCTGCTGTTCCGCCGCCGCTGGCCGGTGCCGGTGCTGCTGCTCACCCTGCCGGGGCTGCAGGTCGGCTACATCTGGCTGGCGCCGATGCTGGCCCTCTACACCGTCGCCGCCACCGAGCGGCGGCGCCCGGTGCTGGCCACCGGGGCGGTGCTGGTGGCGCTGGCCCAGTTCCTGCCCTGGCCCTACGACGGGGTGGCCTGGGACCGCACCACCGCGCTGGCCGCGATGTACTCGCTGATGACCGCCGCCGCCCCGGTCGCGCTCGGCCTGCTGGTCCAGACCCGGCACGAACTCGCGTTTCGGCTGGACGAGTTGACCCGGGGTCAGCATCGGGAGCGGCAGCTGCTCGAACAGAGCGTGCTCTCCACCGAGCGGGCCAGGCTGGCCCGGGAGATGCACGATGTGGTGGCCCACCAGGTCAGCCTGATCTCGATCCAGGCCGCGGTGCTGCAGGTCCGCTCGGACGACCCGAAGGCCGCCGCCGAGAGCGCCCGGACGATCCGTCAGCTGTCGGTGCGCACCCTGGAGGAACTGCGGCAGCTGGTCGGCGTGCTGCGCGCGGCGGGCGGCGACGGGCAGGGCCCGACCCCGCAGCCGACCCTGGCCGACCTGCCCGGACTGATCACCGGCAGCGGCCTGGACGCGGTGCTGGACACCGAGTTCGGCACCCGCAGGCACTGGCCGGAACCGGTGGAGCGGGCCGCCTACCGCACCGTCCAGGAGGCGCTGACCAACATCCGCAAGCACGCTCCCGGCTCGACGGTCGCGGTGCGGCTGCGGTCCGGCGGCGGGCGGCTGCACGTGGAGGTCCGCAACGGCCCGGCCGCGCCGGGCGCGGAACCGCTGCTGCTGCCCAGCGGCGGCCACGGCCTGATCGGCCTGCGCGAGCGGGCCCAGCAGCTGGGCGGCACCCTGGAAACCCGCCGCACCGAGGACGGCGGCTACCTGGTCAGCGCCAGCCTCCCGCTGATCCCGACCCAGACCGCCCGCGAATAGCGGCCCCGCCCGCCGCTACGCCGCTCGCTCCAGCGCGGGCTTCTCGGCCACCGCCGCGCCGCGCCGCCGCCGTCCGAGCAGCGAGGGCAGCCGGGGCGCCGCGATGAAGCCCTCCGCGCACGCGTTGACCAGCGCGATCCTGGGCAGGTCGCGGCTCCGCTCGAAGAGCAGGTAGCGCGGCTCCCACTGCGGGCAGTACTTGGCGTTGGCCCGGTAGAGCGACTCGATCTGCCACCACCGCGAGAAGAACATCAGTACCGAGCGCCAGCCCCGCAGGAACGGCCCGGCGCCCAGCTTGGAGCCGCGCTCGAACACCGCGCGGAACACCGCGAAGTTCAGCGACACCCGCTCGATGCCCAGCTGCCCCGCACCCTGCAGCAGCTCGATCACCATGAACTCCAGCAGCCCGTTGTCGGACCCGCGGTCCCGCCGCATCAGGTCCAGGGAGAGCCCGTGCTCGCCCCAGGGGACGAAACTGAGCAGCGCCCGCAGCCCACCGTCGCCGTCCCGGCACTCCAGCATCAGGCAGCGGCCGTCGGCCGGGTCGCCGAGCCGTCCCAGCGCCATCGAGAAACCGCGCTCGGTCTCGCCGTCGCGCCACTGGTCGGCCAGGCCGACCAGGGTCTCCATCTCGGCGTCGGCGATCTCGCCGTGCCGCCGCAGCGCCACCGTGTACCCGGCCCGGCGGACCTTGTTGTGCGCCTGCCGCACTCCGCGCATCGCCCGCCCCTCCAGGCTGAACCCGGCGACCTCGACGATCGCCTCGTCGCCCAGTTCCAGCGCGTCCAGGCCGTGCCGGGCGTAGACCGTGCCGCCCTCCTCGCTGGCCCCGGTGACGGCGGGGACCCAGGCGTGCTCGCGGGCCTGCTCCAGCCAGCGCTCGATCGCGCCGGGCCAGGCCTCCACGTCCCCGATCGGGTCGCCGGAGGCCAGCGACACCCCGCCGAGCACCCGGTAGGCGACCGCCGCCTTGCCGGAGGGGGAGAACACCACCGACTTGTCCCGGCGCAGCGCGAAGTAGCCCAGCGAGTCCCGGTCGCCGTGCCGCTCCAGCAGCGCCCGCAGCCGGGTCTCGTCCTCGTCGCCGAGGAACTCCTTGCCCCGGCAGGTGCGGAACATCGCGAACAGCACCAGCAGCAGCACGCCCACGCTGAGCACGTTGATCGACACGTCCACCCAGCGCGGCACCACCACATGGAGCGCGTTCGGGCTGCCGAAGCCGAGGGTGACCACCCGCAGCAGCACATAGCGCAGCCGGTCGTGCAGACCGGCCCCGGCCTCGGTGTTGGTCGCGCCCACCAGCAGCACCCCGGCCAGCAGGGTCAGCAGGCCGCCGCCGGCCAGCACGCCGAGCGCCAGCCGGGGGTTGGACGGGTCGCCCTTGGCCCGGAACTCGCGGCGGCCGAGCACCAGCGCCGCCGCGAACAGCACCCCGACGCCCGCGCTGAGCCAGTTGAAGGGGTGCTGCCTGATCTCCGGGTGCAGCACCATGGACAGCGCCAGGTCCAGCGTCAGCAGGGTGCTGAGCACCGCGTTGGCGATCCAGGCGGCCCGCTTGTGACGGTTCATCATCACCGCCAGGACCAGCGCGAACAGGCCCGAGGCGAAGCCGGCGGTGAGCAGGTAAGGGGTGTAGAAGTCGACCGCGCCGTGGTGCCGGATCCGGTCCCGCAGCGAGACCGACACCGCCCCGAGGATGTCCAGGCAGGCGACCGTCCGCAGGTACCAGACGACAGCGCGGGCGCTGACGTGCTGGACCCGCGACACGGTTTCGGCTTCGGCTTCGGTTCGAGACATCTGCAACGGCTCCGTGGGACCGACACGACAGGGGTGGGCGGCCGGTGCGGAGTGGGTGGGCACTCACTTACCAGCACTACCAGGATGGCCGCGGGCGCGGGGCTCCGCGTACGCCCAGGGTCCTGACCGTCCCCCGCCGGTCGGCGGGAATCGGGTGGACCCGGGGCCGGTCGCCACCGCGGCGGGAACCGGGACGCGGTCCCCCGCGTCCCAGCAGCCCGCACGGCGGAACCGCGGTTGCGGCGGGGGGCTGCCGCGGGGGTGGCTGCCGCAGCGGAAGCGGCTGCGGCGGCGGCCGGTGGCCTAGGACCGCTCAGGCCGAGGCGGTCGCGGGCGCCTTCGCCGGGGCGGTCCGCGCAGCGGGCTTGCCGCCGGTGTAGTCGCGCCAGTCGGCCGGCTTCTGGCCGACGTCCAGCGTCCGCAGCTTGGCCAGCACCGCCGGGTCCTGCGCCTCCAGCCACTGCACCAGCTGACGGAACGACACCAGCCGCACGTCCGGCTGGACCGCGATCTCCCGCAGCGCCTGCTCGACGGACTTCATGTAGATGCCGCCGTTCCAGCTCTCGAAGTGGTTGCCGATGAAGTAGGGCGCCCGGTTGGTGGTGTACGTCCGGTTGAACCCGGCCATGTACGAGGCGTACGACTGGTGCTGCCAGTACGGGCGCTGCGCCGGGTCGCCGTTGATGTTGGCGTTGGACTGGTTGGCGAGCATGTTGTAGTCCATCGACAGCACCTGGAAGCTGTGCCCGGGGAACGGGATCGACTGCAGCGGGAACTCCCACAGTCCGCCGCGCTTGCCCGGCCACACCTGGTTGCCGCCGGGTGAGCTGGCGTCGTACTGCCAGCCCAGCGCCTTGGCGGTGGGCAGCAGGTTGTCCCGGCCGAGCAGGCAGGGGGTGCGGGAGCCGATCAGCTCCTTGGAGTAGTCGAAGGGCAGCGCCGGCAGGTCGTGGAACCCGGTGTGGGTCCGCCACTTGGTGACGAAGCCGACGGCCTGCTCGATCTCGCTGCGCCACTGCGACGGCGACCAGGTCCCGACGCCGCTGCTCGGGCTGCAGAAGTGGCCGTTGAAGTGGGTGCCGATCTCGTGCCCCTCCAGCCAGGCCGGACCGACCTGCTGCAGCGTCGCCCTGATGTGCTCGTCCTTGAGGTAGCCGATGTCGGAGGCGCCCGGCTTGTGCCCCGGCGGCAGGTAGAGGTCCTGCTTGCTCTCCGGGAGCAGGTAGATCCCGGAGAGGAAGAAGGTCATGGTCGCCTTGGTCTCCTGGGCGACCTGCCGGAAGTGCGAGAACAGCTTCTTGCTGTCCTCCCCCGCCCCGTCCCAGGAGAACACCACGAACTGCGGCGGACGCTGCCCCGGCTCCAGCCTCTCCGGCACCGGCTGGTGCGGCTGCGCCCCGCTGTCGGAGGTCGAACCGTCACCGATCAGCCGGGCGCTCGCCGCGACCGGCGACCCGGCCGCCCCCGGCGGCGCACTGTGCACGGGCTTGCCGGCCACCGTGTGCCCGTCGCCGGACGGAGCACCGGCCTGATTCCCACCGTCCGCGCAACCGGTGATCCCCATCGCACCGACGGCTGCGACGGCGCCCCCGGCGAGTACGTTCCTGCGGGACAGCGAGCCCATGGCATGTCTCCCGAACTTCGACGTGTACATCTGTACTGATACTGGGACGACTGACACATCCCAGCGGTTCGCCTCCCACAGTACGCACATAGCAACGCGGGCCCCGGCATCGCAAGCACCTCATGTGATCTTTCTTCCGGGGTCACGGTGTCCCGTCACGTTCGGCGGTCACCCGAACGAGCTACGGCCCACCTCGCGACCATGTCCCCGCACCTGACTGGGCGACAGTCCCCGAGTCGACCACGGCAGTCGGCGGGCCTCTGCGTCCCGGGGTCCCGGGACGGGAGTTCCGCCCTTCGTGATCCGGGGTTCACCGGGCCGGACTAGGGTCAGGCACCGTGAGCGACATACGAGAGCTGCACCGGCGCGCCCTGACTACCGCTCAGTCCGTCGTCGACCAGGTCGACCCGGACCGGCTGGACCTGCCCACCCCCTGCTCGGCCTGGACGCTGGGGCGGCTGCTCGCCCATATGACCGGCCAGAACCACGGCTTCGCCGCCTCCGCCCGGGGCGAGTCCGAGGACCTCTCGATCTGGGAGGACCGCCAGGTCGACGCCGACCCGGCCGGAGTCTTCGCGGCCTCGGCCGCCGACGTCACCGCCGCCTTCGCCGCGGACCTGACCCTGGAGCGCACGCTCTGGCTGCCGGAGATCCACCCGCGGTTCCGCTTCCCGGCGGCGCAGGCGATCGGCTTCCACTACATCGACACCGTCGTCCACGCCTGGGACGTGGCCGCGGCCATCGGCGCGCCGCTCGCCTTCGACCAGGACCTGCTGGACGCCGCACTCCCGATCGCCGAGTTCGTCCCGGACGGCGAGAGCCGACTCGCGCCGGGGGCGGCGTTCCGTCCCGCCATCGCGTCCGGGTCCGAGCCCGGCGGCCCGACCCTGGACCGGATCCTCGCCCTGCTCGGCCGCTCACCGCAGTGGAGCGCCTGACGGCCCGACAGCTGCCCGGTCCGGGGCCCGTCGGTCCGGGCCGGTCAGTGCCGAGCCCAGGCCGGTCCCGGGCTCAGTTCAGGTCGGTGAGCTGCCGCAGTGCTTCCGCCGTGGCGAAGATGTCCGCGCGGCGCTCCTTGGCGTGCTCGACCAGGTCCGCGAGCGCGAAGCTGTTGGGCAGGTGCTTGATCCCCGCCATCGCGAGATAGGAGCGGGTCAGCGTCGCCGCGTAGAACTCGTTCATCGGGCTGTCGAGCGGCGGGCACACCGCGAGGGTGTGCAGCAGCGCCGCCGCCCGCCAGCAGATGTCGCGCGGTTCCTCGTCGGCGACCAGCACGATGTCGCTCGCGTGCCGCGCTATCGCGGCACTGATCCCCGAGGGGTCCCAGACGGTCGGATCGGAGGGAAGGTGGTGTGCCAGAACGTTCCAGGCCCAGGCCTCATCAGCCTTCACGCGCTCTTCCGCCCGAACCGCTCCTGGAAGTAGGCCCAGTTCTCCTCGGTGTTGAACTCGGCGGCGGCGTCCAGGGACCGCTGACGGTCGGCGTCCAGCTCGCGCTTGGCCACCTCGGTCACCAGCGCCGTGATCGTCGTTCCCTCGGCCGCCGCCCGCGCCGCCAGCCGGGCGTGGAACTCCTCGTCCACCCGAATGGTGATGTGCTTCGACATGCCATCAGCGTACAGCGACGGCGCTGTACAGGCGACGCCTTCGCCGTGAGACCCGGGGGAGGCGGCCGGGGCGCGGGCGCCGTCGCCGCTACCTCGCTGCCGCCGCCGTGGACGTCACCGCCGTGGACGCCGCCACTGCGGCCACCCGCTCCGCCGCCAGCACCGTCTGATCCAGCAGCACCGCGATCGTCATCGGACCCACTCCGCCCGGAACCGGCGTCAGCAGCCCCGCCCGCTCCCCCGCGCCTGCGGCGTCGACGTCCCCGACGTTGCCGGGGTTGTAGCCAGCGTCGATGACGACCGCCCCCGGCTTGATGTCCGCACCCCGGATGAACTCCGGCCGACCGACCGCGGCGACCAGGATGTCCGCCGTCGCCACAACGGAGGACAGGTCGACCGTCCGCGAGTGGCAGTAGGTGACCGTGGCGTCCCGGGCCAGCAGCAGCATCCCCATCGGCTTCCCCAGGATCGGGCTGCGCCCGACCACTACGGCCCGCTTCCCGGCCGGGTCCACCCCGTACGCGTCCAGCAGCCGCATGATCCCGCCGGGCGTGCAGGAGACGAACCCGTCGTCGCGGCCGAAGGCCATCGCGGCGAACGACCACATGGTCACCCCGTCGACGTCCTTGGCCGGGGCGATCGCCTCGAACGCGGCCCGCTCGTCGATGTGCGCGGGCACCGGGTGCTGGAGCAGGATGCCGTGCACGGTCGGATCGTCCGACAGCGCCCGGATCGCCGCGACCAGCTCCGCCGTCGTGGTCCGCCCCGGCAGCGGCAGATGCCGCGACTCGATGCCCGCGGCAGCGCTGCGGCGGCGCTTCATCGCCACATAGGTGACCGAGGCCGGGTCGTCACCGACCAGCACGGTCGCGAGGCAGGGCCGCACACCCGTCTCCGCCAGCAGTTTCCGGGCCCGTTCGGCGGTGCGGTCCAGGGTCTCGCGGGCGAGCGCCGTACCGTTCATGAGCTGGGCGGACGCCGGTTCGACAACAGACATGGGCAACCCTCAGGTAGTGGTGGATCGCCCAGGCGCACGGCTTCTGTCCGAAGGCGGATCGCTCCCCGGTGGTACCCCACCCAAGCGCCAGTCACGTCCGCCCCACCACCCTACCGGCGCCGAAAACCCGTGCCCGAACGGCCCCGACCGTTGCTACCCTCCCCTCGATGACCACGACCAGCAGCACCCCGCACCCGCCGATCACCGCCGACGACGTCGCACACGCTGTCAGATCAGCGGTCGCCACGCTGAGCACGGCGCCCGAGGACGCGAACTGGAGCGCAAAGGCGGGCTCCCTGGACTGGGACTGCTGGGAGACCGCGCAGCACCTCGCCGACGACCTGTTCGCCTACGCCGTACAACTCGGCCCCGCCAAACCTCCGTTGGACACCCATGTGCCGTTCGGGTGGGAGCGGAAGCGTCCCGGCGGCCCGGCCAACAGCATCTGGGCCGACCGCGCCGCCGGCCCGGCCGGGCTGATGCAGGTGCTGGAGGCGACCGGCACGCTGCTCACCGCAGTCGTCCGCACCACACCGCCGACCGCACGGGCCCACCACGTCTTCGGCGTGTCCGACCCCGAGGGCTTCGCCGCCATGGGCATCGTCGAGACCCTGGTCCACACCCAGGACATCGCCAAGGGCCTGGGCCTGTCCTGAAACCCACCGTCCGACCTCTGCACCCGCGTCCTGCACCGCCTCTTCCCGGACGCCCCGACCGACACCGCCCCCTGGCCCACCCTCCTCTGGTCCACCGGCCGAACTGACCTCCCCGGCCAACCCCAACTAACCAACTGGCGCTGGCACGGAACCCCCCGTGGCTGACCTTCCCGGGGGGACTACGTAGGTAGCCACCCTCTCTCCTTGAAAGCGACCCGCGCAGTCTCCCAGCCGCCCGCGCCAGCTCGGAAGTCACCACCACAGCGAAGCCGTCCGCAATCCAACCCCCACCACGCGCGGCGGCCTGCCGTCGACCTGTGAACGAAAGCGCACCCCCGGCATACGAGAGTGGGGTCGGCCTTCGCCGTTGCTGCGGTGTCGGGTCCGTCTCGCGCCTCCGGCGCACTGCAGCAACGACGCGGGAGCCGGGGCGGGGCTCGGGTTGGTGCCTGGCCGCCGGGTCGGCGAGTGAATACTCACCAACCCGAACCACCCCGGGCCCTGCCTTGTTGTGGTTGCTGCTGTGCGCCGGAGGCGCGAGACGGCGCCGCCAGGTGTTCTACGGTGAGGGCCGACCCCACCAACCCGTCTGTTTTGTGTCTGGAACGCAAGTAACCCCCCTGACGTGTGGTCAGGGGGGTTACCTGTAATGGTTGTTCGGCGGCGTCCTACTCTCCCACAGGGTCCCCCCTGCAGTACCATCGGCGCTGTGAGGCTTAGCTTCCGGGTTCGGGATGTAACCGGGCGTTTCC
>NZ_JBHFAB010000041.1:0-45512 GCF_042510955.1 Streptacidiphilus cavernicola | reverse complement strand
GGTGAACGGTCCTGGTGAGGCGCGTGAGGCTGATCTGGGGGTGGCGTCGGGGAACGGCAAGGGTCAGATCTTCGTCAAGGGTGAGGTGATCAAGACGGTGCCGGAGTCCAAGATCGTGGAGACCCTGATCGAGGAGGCACTGAAGCTCGCCGAGCAGATGCAGAAGGACGGCGTCGCCTCCGGCGAGCCGGTCGTCGCCGTCAGCGAGTAGCCGGTACGGCAAGAGGGTGACCCCCGGTGGCCCCTCCCGTGGTGCGGGAGGGGATAGGGTTCCTCCGTGCTGAGCAGTTCGGTGACGTCGACGCGGGTCCTGGAACCCGGTGACCTCCCGGCTGCCCTTGAGGTGCTCGACCGCGACCCGGTCGCCAACGCCTTCGTCGCCGCCCGGGTGGCCGTCGCCGGGCTCGACTCCTGGCGTCTCGGCGGCGAGATGTGGGGCTGGTACGAGGGCCGCCGACTGGAGGCCCTGTGCTACGCCGGGGCCAACCTGGTCCCGCTGAGCGCCGGACCCGACGCGGTGCGGGCCTTCGCCGAGCGGGCCCGGCGGCAGGGACGCCGCTGCTCCTCCATCGTCGGCCCGGCCGAGCCCACCGCGCTGCTGTGGTCGCTGCTCGAACCCGCCTGGGGCCCGGCCCGCGAGCTGCGCCCCAACCAGCCGCTGATGGCCACCTGGCAGCCCTCCGCCGAGATCGCCCCCGACCCCGGGGTGCGCAGGGTCCGCCGGGACGAGATGGACCTGCTCATCCCCGCCTGCGTGGCCATGTTCACCGAGGAGGTCGGGGTCTCCCCGCTGGCCGGGGACGGCGGACTGCTCTACCGGGCCCGGATCGCCGAGCTGGTGACCACCGGCCGCGCCTTCGCCCGGTTCGAGGACGGCAAGGTCGTCTTCAAGGCGGAGATCGGCGCGGTCACCGCGCACGCCTGCCAGATCCAGGGCGTCTGGGTCGCCCCCGAGCACCGCGGCCGGCGCTACTCCGAGGGCGGCATGGCCACCGTGGTGGAGCACGCGCTGCGCGAGGTGGCCCCGGTGGTCAGCCTCTACGTGAACGACTTCAACACCGCGGCGCGGGCCGCCTACCGCCGGGTCGGCTTCTCCGAAGTAGGCACGTTCATGAGCGTCCTCTTCTGATTCGGCGCACCTTTTGCGTGCTTCGGTGACGTCTGGTGCAGATGTTCCGGGAAGCAGCTCGTACGGCTGCGCGCCATGCATACACTCGCGCCGTCATCACCTTGAGTGACCTCCGGCAGAGGACCGCGTATGCGCTACCGCTTCCGCTACCTGCTCGCCGCGCTGGCCGCCTTCCTCGGCCTGGCCGCGCTGCTCGGCACCGCTCTCGGCGCTACCGGCAGACCGGTCGCCGCACCGGCCGGCCCCAACGCGGCCTGCACCCTCACCGTCCCGGCGAACCCGCTGAGCGCCAAGGGCCTGGCGACGCCGTACCTGCTCTCCGCCACGGACCCGCGGCAGGGCCCCTGCCATGAGGCGGACACCGCGCAGTCCGCCTTCGTCCAGGCCACGGTGATCGACCCGGCCACCGGCGCGCTGTCGGTCTACGACCCGCTGGTGGTCGACCGGGGCAGCCGCCCCGCCGCCCCGCCGGTCCGGCCCAGACTCCCGGCCCACGCCGTGGTCGGCATCTGGTTCGGCTTCAACGCCGATACCCTCACCCTGCGCGGCACCGGCGGCAGCCTGCGCGCCGGACACTGCGTCAACGGCCTGGGCAGGTCCCTGTTCACGCAGTTCGCGTACTGCGACGCCCCCGCCTTCTTCCGCGCCGCTGACGCCGCGGAGCGGTCCGGCCGGCTGGTCGTCCCGCCGCTGGGCACCGGGAGTGACGGCAGGGCCTGCCTGAGCACCCGTGACTTCGGCCTGGTCGACCAGGACCAGAGCGACAACGTCACCACCGACTACCTGGCCACCGCGGACGGCAGGACGGCGCAGCGGACCGCCGCCGACCGGGCCGCCCTGCCCGGCGCGAGCTCGCTGCTCAACGGCAGCGACAACCTGCTGCTGGTCGGCTTCGTTGACCCGGCCCTCGGCTGCACCCCGTACACCGCGCCGGACCTGGCGGACCCGGGGCAGCGGGTCACCTCGCTCGGTCTCGACGAGCTCCAGGCGGCCCGGTTCCAGGCCGCGCCGGTCGCGCTGGTCCCGGTCAACGACCCGATGGTCCAGGTCGACGGGAGGACCAGCCGGGCCAAGACCGACCTCTACCGGGCCGGAGTCGACATGCCGGCGCTGAGCCGCAGCGACCGGGGCGACCCGTTGGCCTACTGCACCAGCCTGGCCACGATTGGGGCCCAGCGGATCAACGACGACCAGCGGTTCCTCGCCGGGGCGGTGTCGCCGGACGACGGGACCGACCTGTTCGACTTCCTCACCGCGCGGCTGACCGCGTCGCTCGCCAACCTCCACTGCCCACCGGGCCTCCCGGCCCCGCAGATCGGCGTCCCGGCCATGAGTCCCAGCGCGGCCCCGTCCTCGTTCTCGTCGGCGGGCGCGAGCCGGTACGCCGCTCGCGTCGAGTCCCCGCCGACCGGGTAACCTGCGAGGCCATGAACGACGTCACGATCGAGCCCTTCGACCTCGCCGGCCGGGCCGCCGAGGCACTCGCGGTCCAGGCCGCGGCCTTCGGCCTGAGCCGCGAGGAGGTCGCGGTGCGGCTGCAGATCGTGGGCCGGCACGCCCAGGCCCCCGGGGTACGGGCCTTCGGCGCGGTCGAGCGCAGCCATCCTGGCGCCTACGGGCGGCTGGTCGGGTTCGGCTACGGGATGCCCAACGACCGCTCGCACTGGTGGAGTTCGGTGATCGAGCCGCATCTTGAGGCGAACGGCAACGGGGCCTGGCTGGACCGGTCGTTCTCGGTGACCGAGCTGCACGTCCACCCCGAGTACCAGGGCCGGGGCCTGGGCCGGCTGCTGATCACCACCCTGTGCGGGGCGACCGGGCTGCCCCGGACGATCCTGTCGGCGATCGACCGGGACACCCCGGCCCGGGTGCTCTACCGCTCGCTCGGGTATCGCGACCTGGCCAATCAGGTGATGTTCCCGAACACCACCGTGCCCTACGCGGTGATGGGCGCGGTGCTTCCGTTCTCCGGGCGGAGCTGAGGCTCAGCGCTGGGCCGGGAGGGTCGCCAGCAGCCGGAACCCGGCCTCGGACGGCTCGGCCGTCAGCGTGCCCCCGGCCGCGGTGACCCGCTCGGCCAGGCCGCGCAGCCCGTTGCCGTCCCCGGCCGTGGCCGGGCAGGCGGGGCCGTCGTTGCTGATGCTGAGCCGGACCGGGTCCGAGCCCCGGTCCAGGTCGATCTCGCACTGCCGGGCCCCGGCGCCGTGCCGGACCACATTGGTGACCCCCTCCCGGACCACCCAGGCGAGCAGGCTCTCGGCCTGTCCCGGCAGCGGCGGCCCCGACTCGCGGACCACCGGTTCGATCCTGGCGGCGGCCAGCAGCGAGCGGGCCCGGTGCAGCTCCTCGCTGAGCCCGGTCTCCCGGTAACCGGTGACCGCCTCCCGGATCTCGGCCAGGGCCTTGCGGCTGACCTGCTCGATGTCCGCGGCCTGGGCCAGCGCCGCGTCCAGGTCGGTCGGCGCCACCCTGCGCACCACCTCGGCCTTGAGCGCGATCACCGACATGCTGTGGCCGAGCAGGTCGTGCAGGTCCCGGCTGAACCGCAGCCGCTCCTCGGCGACCGCCGCCCGCGCCAGCTCCTCACGGGTCTCCTTGAGCTGGGTCACCACCGAGAACAGCTTGAGCATCACGAAGACGATCGCCCCGGGCAGCAGGCTGCTCCAGGCGGCGGTGAGCACGCTGCCGTCCTGGCCGCGCATGTAGGCGGTGAGCGCGGCCAGTCCCGGCACGCCGAGCAGCACCAGCGGTCCGCCGCGGGCGGGCACCACCACCGCGCAGGCGATGGCCAGCAGCGGGTACAGGGCCAGACCGCTCGGCAGCGAGCCGGCCAGCGCCCCGGTGACCGGCACCATGACCAGCGCCAGCGCCACCGGCAGCCGTCCGTCCCTGGTCCGTGCGGAGAAGGCGCTGACCACCGTGCCCGCGTAGAGCAGCGCGAACAGCCCGAGCCCGAACATCGCCGCCACCGGCCGCGGGTAGTGCCCGTGCAGCACGCCCAGCAGCGGGCTGAGCGCCAGCAGTATCCAGGGCAGCAGGGCGTACGGGTTGAAGCCGCGGATCTTCTCGATCTCCTGGTCGGAGATCCGTTTGCGGCGGGGGCTGGGACGGCCGGCCACGGGCGCGGTCCTCTCGGGTCTCGGACTTCTCGGGTTCTCGGGCTTTTCTGGCTTCTCGGTGAAGGGCCGGGGCGGAGGGCTCGGGGGTCAGAGCATCGCGGCGAACTCCAGGTACAGCGCGGCCTGGCGCGGGTCGCCGACCTCGAGGCTCCAGGCGCCGGCCTCGACCGTACGGAACAGGGTCCAGCCGCGCAGCCGGTCCCGGTCCACGTCCACCGAGTCCGCCAGGCGCTGCAGCCTGCGGCGCGCGGCGGCCTGCGGGCCGGGCACCCCGGCCAGGGTCTCCAGCCGGTCCTGGGCCAGCCAGGCCAGGTCGTACGCGCGTTCGCCGACCAGCGGCTTGGGGTCGATGGCCAGCCAGGGCGAGCGCTCGGCCGCGAGCACATTGCCGTGGTGGAAGTCGCCGTGCAGCAGCACCTGCTCGGTCCGGTCGGCCAGCAGCTCGTCCGCGACCGCCAGGGCCTCGTCCAGCAGTGGCCGCAGCTCCGGTTCGGCCACCAGCTCGCGGCGCCGCCGCAGTTCCGCGCAGAGCCCGGCGACCCGTTCGGCGACCGTGGTGAAGCAGTGCCGGTCCGGCGGGGCGACCCAGAGCCGCTGCAGGGTGCCGGCGGCCTCCAGCATCGCCTTGCCCTCGGCCAGTGACAGCAGCGGCACCTCCCCGTGCAGGCGTTCCAGCAGCATCGCCCGGTGCTCGGGATCGGCCTCGAACAGCCGGACCGCGCCGCGGCCGTCCCAGTGTGCCAGTGCGGCGTGCTCAAGGTCGGCCTCGGGGGAGGGAAGTCCCAGTTTCAGCACGGCGGCTGAGCCGTCGTCACGCCGGACGTAGAGCACCAGGCTGACCTGTCCGCCCGGCTCGAACACCCGGTCGAGGGTGAGGTTCCAGCGCTCCATCAGCTCCCGCGCCAGCCGCGGCAGCGATTCCAGCCAGGCCGTTCCCGACACGCCCTCCCAGGCGGTCACGGTCTCCCGTAGCCGGACCGGGACCGCGATCTGCTGCTCTGCTGCTGACATGCCGGCCTTTCGGTTCGTTCGCCCCCGTGGTGGTGCCACTGACCGTCGTCAGCACTGCCCATTGTCAGCCATCGGCGATCCCGGGAAAGGCACTGCCGGCGCCGCGCCAGGCCAGGGTGTCCAGCGCCGCCTGCCGCAGCGCCGCGGCCATGCCGCCGCGCAGCGCACCCGCGGTGGCCTGCACCGCGTTGGCGTAGACGGCGCAGGTCCGGTCCTCGACCAGCCCGGCCAGCCGGACCGCGGAGGCGGTCCCGGTGACCGCCGCCGGCAGCTGGTACGCGGGCGCGGCGGCCACCGGGACGGCGCCGGTGGCCGCGATCCACTGCTGCAGCGCCCCGCGCCGGGCCCGGTGCGCCTGGTACGCGGCGGTGGCGGCGGTCCGCCGAGCGCCGCCGAGCTCCGCGCCGACCACCCCGTAGGCGTAGACGGCGGCGTCCTCCGCCGCCAGCGCGGCCTGCAGCGCGGCGAGCGCCGGGGCGGGCAGCGGAGCGCCGGCGGGCGGCCCGGCGGGCGCGGGTCCTGCCGGGACGCTGCCGCGCAGCAGCATCGCGTGCTGGGCCCCGTTGGCGGCGGCCGAGGCGAGCTGCCGGGCCAGCGCGGGGGAGGCCGCCGCCAGGTCGGCGGTCCTGGCGGCGGCGGTGCCCAGCTCGGCGGTGCCGAGCCCGAGCAGCATCGCCGCGGCGCTGCTCGGCGCGGCGGGCGGCACCGGCGGCGCGGTGGCGGACGGGACGGCTGTGGCGGACGGCGTCGGCGTGGCGGTCGCGGCCCCGAACGCGGTCAGTTGGACCGCGAGCTGCGCGCGCAGCGGCCGCAGCCGGCCGCCCAGGTCGGGGTGCGCCAGCAGCGCCGCGTCGTAGGCCCCGGCCAGGGCCGCGGTGGCGGCCCGCGCCCTGGCCCGCACCGGCAGGTCGGGGTCGGGGCCGAGGACGGTACGGGCGGTGCGGCCGTCCGCGGAGCCGGCCGTGCCGCTACCGCAGGCGGTGAGCAGACCGAGCAGTCCGGTGCCGAGAAGTGCGCGGCGCCGGATGCCGGGGGCAGAGGTGGTCACGACCAGGGACGTTATCGAAAGATCCACTCCCGTGGGCGCCACCCCCGGAAAGTCGGCCGAAGTCGCCCGGAACCGTCGAATCGGCAGTTCGGGGTGTGAGCGGATAGGCTGTGGGCTGTTCTTTGCGACCTACAGACAACAGCAGACGCGGCCGAGGAGTCACCCGGATGAGCACGACCCTGAACGACCGGCTGCATGTTCTGCTGGAACCGCTCGCCGCCGAGGCGGGCGTGGATCTGGAGGAGGTCGCCCTCAGCAAGGTCGGCGGGCGCCGCGTTCTCGACGTGGTCCTGGACGCCGACGGCGGGGTGGACCTGGACACCGTGGCCGAGCTGAGCCGTGCCTTCGGCGCGCTGCTGGACGGCCCCGAGGGCACCGCGGTGCTGGGGGACGGCGAGTACCGGCTGGAGGTCGGCTCCCCGGGCGCCGAGCGGCTGCTCACCCAGCCGCGGCACTGGCGGCGGGCCCGTACCCGCCTGGTCAAGGTGCAGCCCGCGCAGGGCGCCGAGTTCACTGGCCGGGTGCTGGAGTCCGACGAGGACGGCGTGCTGCTGGAGATCCCCCCGGTCAAGGGCAGGGGCAGGGCCGCCGAGCGGCGGATCGCGTTCGCCGAGGTCGCCAAGGCCCGGGTGCAGATCGAGTTCAACCGCAAGGGCCTCGACGACGATGACGACCTCGCCGAGGACGTCGCCGACGAGGACCTCGCGGACGACGTGGACACCGACGACGAGGAAGAGGAGGCGTAGCCGTGGATATCGACATGAGTGCCCTGCGCAGGTTGGTGCAGGAGCGGGAGATCAAGTTCGACCAGCTGGTCCTGGCGATCGAGTCGGCCCTCCTCATTGCGTACCACCGCACTGAGGGCTCGCGGCACAAGGCCAGGGTCGAGCTGGACCGCGGGACCGGCCATGTGACGGTCTGGGCCAAGGAGGACGCGGACGAGGTCGCCGAGGGCGGCACCCCGCGCGAGTTCGACGACACCCCGAGCGGCTTCGGCCGGATCGCGGCGAGCACCGCCAAGCAGGTCATCCTGCAGCGGCTGCGCGACGCCGAGGAGGAGCTGACCTTCGGCGAGTACGCCGGCCGCGAGGGCGACATCGTCACCGGCGTGGTGCAGCAGGGCAAGGACCCCAAGAACGTCCTGGTCGACATCGGCAAGATCGAGGCGATCCTGCCGGCCCAGGAGCAGGTCCCGGGCGAGGACTACAAGCACGGGCTGCGGCTGAAGTGCTACGTGGTCGCGGTGCGCCGCGGCGTCCGCGGGCCTTCGGTGACGCTGTCGCGGACCCACCCCAACCTGGTCCGCCAGCTGTTCGCGCTGGAGGTCCCGGAGATCGCGGACGGCACGGTGGAGATCGCCGCCATCGCCCGCGAGGCCGGCTTCCGCAGCAAGATCGCGGTGTGGACCGGCAAGTCCGGGCTGAACGCCAAGGGCGCCTGCATCGGCCCGATGGGCGGCCGGGTGCGCGCGGTGATGGCCGAACTGCTCGGCGAGAAGATCGACATCGTGGACTGGTCCGACGACCCGGCCGAGATGGTCGCCAACGCGCTCTCACCCGCACGGGTGACCCGGGTCGAGATCGTCGACTACGACACCCGCTCGGCCCGGGTGACCGTGCCGGACTACCAGCTGTCGCTGGCGATCGGCAAGGAGGGGCAGAACGCCCGTCTCGCCGCCCGGCTCACCGGCTGGCGGATCGACATCCGTCCGGATGTCGACACCGAGGGCCCCGCGACCCGTCCCGACGAGGACGGCGACCGTTGACGGAGCGCTGACCGTTCGGAACAACCGGGTCGGAACGAAGACCATCAGAGGGGTAGACTTGGACGTGTCTGGCTGGACGCGTGACCATTCATGCCCGGAACGCACCTGCGTCGGGTGTAGGGAACGAGCGGCCAAACATGACCTGCTGCGTGTGACGGCGGTCGAGGGCGCCTGCGTCCCCGATCCCCGAGGCACGCTGCCCGGCCGGGGAGCGCACCTCCACCCCGTGCCGGGATGCCTTGACCTGGCGCTGCGCCGCCGGGCGTTCCCGCGGGCGTTCCGCCTGCAGGGTCCGCTCGACACCGCTGCACTCGTGCGCTACGTCGAGGCGTTGCCCAGGGTCGCAGACACGACAGAGCACGGAGCCGGCGCACCCATGTGCGGCGGCCGAGCACCAGGTACCTCGCGAGTTCGAAAGTAGGTCGAGATTGCGATGAGCACTCGATGAGTACGCGATGAGTACGAGCATGAAGTAGCGACGGTCCGGCGGAACACCCGGACCTCAAAGGAGCGAAGTGGCTAAGGTCCGGGTTTACGAACTCGCCAAGGATTTGGGCGTTGAGAGCAAGGTCGTCATGGCCAAGCTCCAAGAGCTCGGCGAGTTCGTGCGTTCGGCGTCCTCGACGATCGAGGCGCCAGTCGTACGAAAGTTGGAAGTTGCCTTCGGCGGGGCCAGTGCCCCCGCGAAGCCCGCCGCGTCGAGCAAGCCGGCGCCCCCCAAGCCCGCAGGCGCGACGCCTGCGGCTGCCCCCCGTCCGGGCGCCCCGCGCCCCGCGCCCCGGCCCGCCGCCGCGGCGCCCGCTGCTCCGGCCGCGCCGCGTCCGGCCGCCGCGCCGCGCCCCGGCGCCCCCGCGCCGCGTCCGGCCGCCCCGGCCGCCGAGTTCTCGGCGCCGGCTCCGGCCCAGGCCACCCCGGCCGCGCCGCAGGCCCCGGCTCCGGCCGCGACCCCCGCGGCGGCCGAGGCCCCCGCGGCGCGTCCCGCCGCGGGACCGCGCCCCGGCGCACCCCGTCCGGCCGCGACCCCGGGCGCCCGCCCGGCCGGTCCGCGTCCCGGCAACAACCCCTTCACGTCCAGCAACACCGGCATGTCGCGTCCGGGCGCCCGCCCGGCCGGCCCCGGCGGCGAGCGCTCCGGCGCCCCCCGTCCCGGCGGCGACCGTCCGGCTCCCGGCGCGGGCGCTCCGCGTCCGGGCTCGGACCGTCCGGCCCGTCCGGGCAGTGACCGTCCGGCTCCCGGTGGCGCCCCGCGTCCCGGCGGCGACCGTCCGGGCGCTCCGCGTCCGGGTGGGGACCGTCCGGCCCGTCCCGGCGGCGACCGTCCCGGGGCCCCGCGTCCCGGCGGCGACCGTCCGGCTCCCGGGGGGATGCCCCGTCCGCAGGGCGGCTCGCGTCCCGGCGGCCCGACCCCGTCCGGCATGCCGCGCCCGAACCCGGGCATGATGCCGCAGCGTCCGGCCGGTCCCGGTGCGGGCCGTCCCGGCCCCGGCGGCCGTGGCCCCGGTGGGCCCGGCGCCCGTCCGGCCGGTCCCGGCGGCGCCGGTGGCGCGCGTCCCGGCTTCCAGGGCCGTCCGGCCGGTCCGGGCGCGCGCCCGGCCGGCGGCGGCTTCGCCGGTCGCCCGGGTGGTGGCGGCGGTGGCGGCGGCTTCGGCCCCCGTCCCGGCGGCTTCGGCGGCCGTCCCGGCGGCCCGGGTGCCCGTGGCGGCACCCAGGGCGCCTTCGGCCGCGGCCCGAACGGCCGTCCGGCCCGTGGGCGCAAGTCGAAGCGTCAGCGTCGTCAGGAATACGAGTCGATGCAGGCGCCGTCGATCGGTGGCGTGATGCTGCCGCGCGGCAACGGCCAGACGGTCCGGCTGTCGCACGGTGCGTCGCTCACCGACTTCGCGGAGAAGATCAACGCCAACCCGGCCGCGCTGGTCTCGGTGATGCTCAACCTGGAGCAGATGGTCACCGCGACCCAGTCCGTCCCGGACGAGACGCTGCAGCTCCTCGCCGAGGAGATGGGCTTCGTCCTGGAGATCGTCAGCCGTGACGACGAGGACCGCGAGCTGCTGGAGTCCTTCGACATCGAGTTCGGCGAGGACGAGGGCGACGAGGCCGACCTCATGTCGCGCCCGCCGGTGGTCACCGTCATGGGTCACGTCGACCACGGCAAGACCCGCCTGCTCGACGCGATCCGCAAGACCAACGTGGTGGCCGGCGAGGCGGGTGGCATCACCCAGCACATCGGCGCCTACCAGGTGACGGCCGAGGTGAACGGCGAAGAGCGTGCCATCACCTTCATCGACACCCCCGGTCACGAGGCGTTCTCCGCCATGCGTGCCCGTGGTGCCAAGTCCACCGACATCGCGATCCTGGTGGTCGCGGCCAACGACGGCGTCATGCCGCAGACGGTCGAGGCGTTGAACCACGCCCAGGCCGCCGGCGTGCCGATCGTGGTCGCGGTCAACAAGATCGACGTCGAGGGCGCCGACCCGACCAAGGTCCGCGGTCAGCTGACCGAGTTCGGCCTGGTCGCGGAGGAGTACGGCGGCGACACCATGTTCGTCGACATCTCCGCCCGCCAGGGCCTCAACATCGAGGCGCTGCTGGAGGCCGTCGTGCTCACCGCCGACGCCTCGCTCGACCTGCGCGCCAACCCGGAGCAGGACGCCCAGGGCATCGCGATCGAGGCGCACCTGGACAAGGGCCGCGGCGCCATGGCGACCGTCCTGGTCCAGCGCGGAACGCTGCGGGTCGGCGACTCCATCGCGGTCGGCGACGCCCACGGCCGGGTCCGCGCCATGCTGGACGAGAACGGCAAGAACGTGCTGGAGGCGGGTCCGTCCCGGCCGGTGCTGCTGCTCGGCCTCACCTCGGTGCCCCGCGCCGGCGACAGCTTCATCGTCGTCGACGACGACCGCACCGCGCGGCAGATCGCGGAGAAGCGCTCGGCCCGTGACCGCAACGCCATGTTCGCCCGCCGTCCGATGCGGATCTCGCTGGAGAACCTGGACAAGGCGATCGCGGCCGGCGGTATCCAGCAGCTCAACCTGATCATCAAGGGCGATGTCTCCGGTTCCGTCGAGGCACTGGAAGACGCGCTGGTCAAGCTGGACGTCGGCGAGGAGGTCGAGCTCCGCATCCTGCACCGCGGCGTGGGCGCGATCACCGAGTCGGACGTCGACCTGGCCATGGGCTCCGACGCCATCATCATCGGCTTCAACGTGCGCGCCGAGGGGCGTGCCCGTACCGCGGCCGACAAGGAAGGCGTGGACGTCCGGTACTACTCGGTCATCTACCAGGCGATCGAGGAGATCGAGGCGGCGCTCAAGGGCCTGCTCAAGCCGGAGTACGAGGAGGTGCGCCTGGGCTCCGCCGAGGTGCGCGAGGTCTTCCGCTCCAGCAAGTTCGGCAACATCGCGGGTGTCATCGTCCGCGAGGGCCTGCTGCGGCGCAACGCCAAGGCACGCCTGGTCCGCGACGGCAAGGTGGTGGCGGAGTCCCTCACCATCGAGGGCCTGCGCCGCTTCAAGGACGACGCGACCGAGGTCCGCGAGGGCTTCGAGGCCGGTGTCACCCTGGGGTCGTTCAACGACATCAAGGTGGACGACGTCATCGAGACCTTCGAGATGCGCGAGAAGCCGCGCGCGTAGGGCTCGGCAGGGGCGGGGGCCGGTCGGCACGGGTAACTGTGTCGACCGGCCCCGGCCGCGTTGGTAGCGTGACGCCGTCACCACATTTTCGAGGCCTTCAGGTCGGCGTGACCTGTCATACATGTTCGTGGGAACACTGACCTTCGACCTGCTTCTCGGCGACGTCCACTCGCTCAAGGAGAAGCGTTCGATCGTCCGGCCCATCGTGGCCGAACTCCAGCGCAAGTACAGCGTCTGCGCTGCGGAGACCGGGAACCAGGAGCTCCACCGCCGGAGCGAGATCGGGCTGGCCGTGGTCTCCGGGGACGTCTCGTACGTAACCGAGGTCCTGGACAGTTGCGAGCGCCTGGTCTCCGGGCGTCCCGAGGTCCAGCTGCTGTCGGCACGCCGACGGCTGCGGGACGACGATGACGAGTAGGACAATCAGTCAAGGCATCCCCAGGCGGGTGCCGCCGGGTAAGTTGTGCCCATTGCACGAGGAGGACCAGTGACCGACACCGCGAGGGCGCGCAAGCTCGCAGACCGCATCCGGGTGGTCGTCGCGGAGACCCTGGAGCGTCGGATCAAGGATCCGCGCCTGGGCTTCGTGACCATCACCGACACCCGGGTGACCGGTGACCTGCGCGAGGCCACCGTCTTCTACACCGTCTACGGCGACGAGACCGAGCGGGCCGCGACCGCGGCCGCGCTGGAGAGCGCCAAGGGTGTGCTGCGGTCCGAGGTCGGCCGGCAGACCGGGGTCCGGTTCACCCCGTCGCTGGCCTTCGTCGCCGACGCCGTCCCGGACACCGCCCGGCAGCTGGACGACCTGCTGATCAAGGCCAGGCAGCAGGACGCCGAGGTCCGCAGCGTCGCCGTCGGCAAGACCTATGCCGGGGACGCGGACCCGTACCGCAAGCCCGACGAGGACGACGACCTCGACGACGACGCCGAGGACGAGTAGCCGTGGCCTCGGGCCCGCAGGCCGCGGGGGTCCCCGCTGTGAAGGCGGCGGGCGCCCCCGCGCTGCCGTCCCCCCGCTGCGAGCAGGTGCCGGGACTGACCGACGCCGACTGGCAGCCGGTCCTCGACGCCGTCCGCGGCGCCTCCGCGGTCGACCTGGTCTGCCATGTGCTCCCGGACGGCGACGCGCTGGGCTCGGCGCTCGCGGCCGGGATCGCGCTGCGCTCGCTCGGCGTCGAGGTGCGGGTGTCCTTCGGCGACGACCCGCAGGTGGTGCCCGGCTCGCTGGGGTTCCTCCCGGCGCAGGAGCTGCTGGTCCCGGCCTCGGCGGTGCCGGACCGGCCCGATCTGATGATCACCTTCGACGTCGCCGACGCCAAGCGGCTCGGCCTGCTGCGGCCCAAGGCCGAGGCGGCGCGGACCCTGGTGGTGATCGACCACCACGCCTCCAACGGCGGCTTCGGCACCCACCCGCTGGTCGACCCCTCGGCCCCGGCCACCGCCGTCCTGGTGGACGAGCTGCTGCGGCGGCTCGGGGTCCCGCTCGACCGGGACATCGCCACCTGCCTCTACACCGGCGTGGCCACCGACACCGGCTCCTTCAAGTACGCCGCGACCACCCCGGCCACCCATGAGTTCGCCTCCCGGCTGCTGGCCACCGGCCTGCGGCACGACCTGATCTCGCGCCGGCTCTGGGACACCCAGTCCTTCGGCTACCTCAAGGTGCTGGCCGCCGCCCTGGACCGGGCCGTGCTGGAGCGCGACGCCGCGGGCGGCCTGGGCCTCGTCTGGACCTGGGTGCCCTGGGCCGACCTGGTCGCCCACGGCGTGCTGCCGGAGGAGATCGAGGGCCTGATCGACGTGGTCCGCAAGGCCTCCGAGGCCGAGGTCACCCTGGTGCTCAAGGAGGACCCGGACGGCAGCCTGCGCGGCTCCTCCCGGGCCAAGGGCGCGGTGGACGTCGCGGCGGCCTGCGCGGGCCTCGGCGGCGGCGGGCACGTCTACGCGGCCGGATTCACCTCGCACAGCACCGTCGACACCACCGTCGCGCGTTTCCGCGACGGGCTGACCCCGAGCTGACAGCCCCTCGGGCTGACGGTTCCCGCATCGAAAGACTGATCGTTGAAGCGCAAGGGAACCGGCCCGGACGGGCTGGTCATCGTGGACAAGCCCGCGGGCATCACCTCGCACACCGTGGTCTCCCGGATCCGCCGCCTGGCCGGCACCCGCAAGGTCGGCCACGCCGGGACGCTGGACCCGATGGCGACTGGGGTGCTGGTGATCGGCTGCGAGCGGGCCACCCGGCTGCTCGGCCACCTGGCGCTGACCAGCAAGACCTATGAGGCCACCATCCGGCTCGGCCAGGCCACGGTCACCGACGACGCCGAGGGCGAGGTCACCGCGACCGCCTCGACCGAGGGCGTCGCGGCCGAGGCGATCGAGGCCGGGATCGCCGCGCTGACCGGCGACATCCAGCAGGTGCCGTCCTCGGTCAGCGCCATCAAGATCGACGGCAAGCGCTCCTACAGCCGGGTCCGCGACGGCGAGGACGTCGAGCTGGCCGCCCGGCCGGTCACCGTCTCCCGGTTCGAGGTGCACGCCCGCCGCGAGGCCGCGGCCGAGGACGGCACCCCGCTGATCGACCTGGACGTCACCGTCGACTGCACCTCCGGCACCTACATCCGGGCGCTGGCCCGCGACCTGGGCGAAGGGCTCGGCGTCGGCGGCCACCTCACCGCGCTGCGGCGGACCAGGGTCGGCCCGTACACCGTCGCCGGATCGCACACGCTGACCGCGCTGGAGGACTCCTTCGCCGACGCGGTGCTGCCGATCGCCGACGCCGCCGCCGCGGCGTTCCCGCGCTGGGACGTCGACGCCGAGCAGGCCCGGCTGCTGGTCAACGGCGTCCGGATCGACGCTCCCGGCCTGGACGCGGCCGACCCGATCGCGGTGTTCGACCCGGACGGCCGCTTCCTCGCGCTGATCGAGGAGCGCGGCGGCAGGGCGAAGTCGCTGGCCGTCTTCGTCTGAGCAGTCCCGGCCGACTGACAGCAGTCCCGGCCCGCTGAAACCCCGGTTCACCCTCCCGGGCGAGCGCGTGGAGCGAACCACCGGCGCACCGGGTGCAGCGCCGGTCCCGCGCCCTCCGCAGCGGGCACCCTCCCTCCGTCCGAACGGGTGAGGGGTGTGCGGTGCGGCGGGTGGACGAGGCGCTGGTGCGGGTGTCCGACTCCAGCGGGCGGCAGCGGGGGCTGGCCTTCCCGGTGGACCACCAGGGCACCCTGCTGACCAGCCACGAAACCGTGGACGGGCAGTCCGCGCTGCTGCTGACCTGGCCCGGCGGGGCGGTCCGCAGGGTGACCGCGGACGACGTCATCGCCCTGCCCGAGTACGACCTGGCGCTGCTGCGCACCGACGCGGTACTGCCGCCGCTGGCGCTCGGCGGCGGCAGCGGCAGCGCGGCGACCCGGCTGGTCCAGCTGGCGGGCCCGACCCAGACCCTGCAGGGCGGGGTGGTCGGACCGGTCACCGCCCGGTACGCCGCCGTCGAGCGCTGGCACCTGGTCGCCGACTCCTGGCTGCTGGAGCTCGACCAGGCCCCGCACGGGCTGCCGGTCGAACTCTCCGGGGCGCCGCTGCTGGACGCGGAGACCGGCGCGGTGGTCGCCGTCGCCACCGCGGCCCTGCGCAGCCACCGGCGCGGCGCGGTGCTCGCCGTCCCGCTGCGCGCCGCCGCCGGGCACCCCGCCGTGGCCGACCTGCTGGCCCGCAACGCGGCCTCGGTCCCGGCGTACGGGCGGGCGCTGAACCTGGCCGGGGTACTGGAGCTGACCGCGGCCACGACCAGCGCGCTGACCCCGCTGGTCGGCCCCCGGGTCGAGCGCGCGGACGCGCCGCCGGGGGACTGGTCCGCGGACCGGCCGGTGCTGGCGGTGCTCGCCGAGCCCGGCTGCGGCCTCACCACCGAGCTGGCCGCGCTCGCCCTGCGCCGGGCCCGCTCGGCCACCCGGCAGCCGACCGTCTGGCTGCGCGGCGCCGACCTGCACCCGCACGACGCCTCGCTGTTCGACGCGGTCGAGCGGGTGCTGCCCGACGCCGAACGGGCCTGCCGGCTCGCCGCCGCCGGGCACCGCCCGCTGCTGGTGGTGCTGGACCGCCCGGAGGAGATGCCGCCGTCCCTGCAGCCCGACCTGGCCGAGTGGAGCGCCGAGACCGGCCGGCAACTGCGCCGCACCGGCGCCCGGCTGCTGATCGGCTGCCGTCCGGAGTTCTGGCAGCAGCAACGATTCTCCGCCGAGGACGTCCAGCCCCCGCACCTGCTCGGCGACCTCCCGGCCGAGGCGGCGGAGGAACTGGCCCGCAGGCTCGGGCTGCGCGCGGGCGGCTGCCCGGCCCCGCGCCACCCGCTGGCGCTGCGGCTGCTGGCCGAGCTGCCGATCCCGGACGCCGCCCCCACCCGGGCCGAACTCCTGGAAGCCACCGTGGACTTCGCCTGCCTGCGGATCGCCAGGCGGCTGGCCCACCCGGACCGCCGCACCGCTGCCGCGGCGGCCGGACGGGTGCACGAGGCGGCCCGCCGGATGCTCGGCCCCGGCAGCGGTGCGCTCACCCGGGCCGACTTCGACGAGGTGTTCCCCGGCGTCTGGGGCCCCGCGGTGCTGGCCGAGGGGCTGCTGGTGCCGGCCGGTCCCGGCTACCGCTTCGCGCACGAGGAACTGTCCGAGTGGCTCCAGGGGGTCCACCTCGACCTGCCCGCCGCCCTGGGCGCGCTGCTCGGCGACACCGCCCTGCCGCGGCAGGCGGTGTCGCACCGGCGCCGCGGCCAGCGCGGCACGCCCGTCCCGCCGCCGCCCCGGGCGCCGGTGCGCGGCCTGCCAGTGCCGCGGCACCGGATCGGGCCGGTCCGCGAGGCCCTGCTCCGGGTGGAGCAGCCGGAGGAACAGCTCAGCCGGCTGGTGCTGTGCCTGGACGGCCCCGAGGCGGCCGAGCCCGGCTCCGCGCCGCACTGGTGGGCGCTGAACCTGCTCAGCTCGGTGCTGCTCCGGCTGCCCGACCCGGTCGAGCGGCTGCCGCTGCTGCGGGCCCTCGCGGCCCGGATGTCGGCCCACCCGGAACCCCCGCTGCCGCTGGACTTCTGGACCCGGCTGCCGCTGCCGACCCCGGTCCGGATCGACCTGCTCCGCGAGCTGGCCCGGGGCGGCGACCCGGCCCCGCTGGACGCGGTCGCCGCCGTGCTCGTCGCCGACCCGGCCGAGGCGCTGCCCGCGCTCTGCGGCTGGCTCCGCGACGAGCAGTTCGCGGCCTCCGCGGTGCACCTGCTGCGCGGCCACCGCCGGGTGGCGCTGGACGACCTGACCGAGGCCCTGGTCTCCGCCGCGCACCCGCGGGCCGACGCGCTGCTCCGCGAGCTGGCCGTGATCGAGCCCTCGGCGCTGTGCCGGGCGGTGGACCGCTGGGCCCACGACCCCCGCCCCGAGCGCCATGTCGCCGCCGCCGTGCACGCGCCCGCGATCACCCCGGCCAGCGGCCCGGACCGCTCCCTGCTCCGCTTCGCGGCGCAGGCCCTGCTCGCCCGCCCGGCCGAACGGGAGCTGCACGGCGCCGCGCTGACGCTGCTGGTGGCCGACCCGGAGACGCGCCCGCGGCACCTGCCGGACGCGGTGGCCGGCTACGCCGCCGCCGAGCCGCACCTCACCCCGGACTCGCTGGCCCCGGCGCTGGACAGCCACACCGCGCTGGTGCTGGCGGCCTACCGGGCCAGGCTGCACCAGCCCGGCGAGGAGGCCGCGGCGGTGCTGCGCACCCTCGGCGCCACCCCGGCCCCGCGGGCCCGCGCCGCGACCGCGCGGCTGGTCGCCGAATACCTCGCCGAGCACCCGGAGGCAGCCGCCCGGGTCGCCGCCTGGCTGGCGGCGCGGACCCGGCACGGCTCGGCCGAACGCGCCACCCTGCTCCGCTTCGTCCACGATCTCCGGGACCAGCCCGAGGCGGTCAGGAACGCCTTCGCGGCTGCTCTCACCGGCCAGGACCCGGTGCACGGGGAACTGCTGTCGGCGCTGCGACAGCTTGAGCCAGTGCGGGGCGGCGATCAGCCGCATGGCACGCTATAGGGGTCACAGCTACAGCGAACGAGGAGCGGTCAGGGTGCAGCGCTGGCATGGCCTGGAGGAAGTCCCCGGGGACTGGGGGCGCAGCGTCGTCACCATCGGTTCCTTCGACGGGGTGCACCGGGGCCACCAACTGATCATCAACAAGACCATCGAGCACGCCCGCGAGCTCGGCGCCCGTTCCGTCGTGGTGACCTTCGACCCGCACCCCAGCGAGGTGGTCCGCCCCGGCAGCCACCCCCCGCTGCTGGCCCCGCAGCGCCGCCGGGCCGAGCTGATGGGTGACCTCGGCGTGGACGCGGTGCTGGTGATCCCGTTCACCGCAGCCTTCTCGCACCTCTCGCCGGAGGACTTCGTCCAGCGGATCCTGGTCGACGCGCTGCACACCGCGCTGATCGTGGAGGGCCCCAACTTCCGCTTCGGGCACCGGGCCTCGGGCGATGTGGCGCTGCTGGCCGAGCTGGGCGGCCGGTACGGCTTCGAGGTGGACGTCGCCGACTTCACGGTCCAGTGCGCCAACGGCGAGCCGCTGTCCTCCTCGCTGGCCCGGCGGCTGGTGGCCGAGGGCGACATGGCCGGCGCGGCCGAGGTGCTGGGCCGCCCGCACCGGGTGGAGGGCATCGTGGTCCGCGGCGCCCAGCGCGGCCGGGAGCTGGGCTACCCCACCGCGAACGTGGAGACCCTGCCGCACACCGCGATCCCCGCGGACGGCGTCTACGCGGGCTGGCTGACGGTGGAGCAGGAGCCGATGCCGGCCGCGATCTCGGTCGGCACCAACCCGACCTTCGACGGCACCGCCCGTACCGTCGAGGCGTACGCCATCGACCGGGTCGGGCTCGACCTCTACGGGAAGCACGTCGGCGTGGACTTCCTGGCGTACCTGCGCGGGATGGAGAAGTTCGACTCCGTCGACGCCCTGCTCGACCGGATGGCCGACGACGTCAAGCAGGCCCGCGAGCTGACCGAGAAGTAGCCGGGCGGCACACCGCGTCGGGCGGCACACGGCGGAGGGGCCGGGGAGCGCGCTGCTCCCCGGCCCCTCGTCGCGCTACTACTGCGGCGGGTAGTACCCGGGCGGCGGCGGCCCCCAGGGGCCCTGCGGCGGCGCGGGCTGCTGCGGCTGCCCCGGATAGGGGCTCTGCGGGCCCTGCTGGCCGGGGTACGGCTCCTGCTGGCCCGGGTACGGGCCCGGCTGGCCCTGCGGGGGCCCCTGCGGCGGCGGGCCGCCCTGCCAGCCGACCGGCTGCGGCTGGGTCCTCGGGAAGTCCGAGGCGACCATCGCCGCCAGGTCGAAGTACGCCTCCCGGGTCTTCGGGCGCATCCGGCCCAGCTCGACCTCGGCCCCGGCCGACAGGTGCTCGTCGAAGGGGACCACCACCACACCCCGGCAGCGGGTCTGGAAGTGCGCCACGATGTCCTCGATCCGGATCATCTTCGAGGTCTCGCGCACCCCCGACACCACGGTGATGCTGCGCTGCACCAGGTCCGCGTAGCCGTGCGCGGACAGCCAGTCCAGCGTGGTGCTGGCGCTGCTGGCGCCGTCCACGCTGGGTGTGGACACCACGATCAGCTGGTCGGCGAGGTCCAGCACCCCGCGCATCGCGCTGTAGAGCAGGCCGGTGCCGGAGTCGGTCAGCACGATCGGGTACTGCCGCCCGAGGAAGTTGATGACCTGGCGGTAGTCCTCGTCGTTGAAGGTGGTGGACACCGCGGGGTCCACGTCGTTCGCCAGGATCTCCAGCCCGCTGGAGGCCTGTGAGGTGTACCTGCGGACGTCCATGTAGCTGCTGAGGTGCGGGATCGCGGTCACCAGGTCGCGGATGGTGGCCCCGGTCTCCCGGCGCACCCGGCGTCCCAGCGTCCCGGCGTCCGGGTTGGCGTCGACCGCGATGACCTTGTCCTGGCGCTCCGAGGCCAGGGTCGCGCCGAGGGCGGTGGTGGTCGTGGTCTTGCCGACCCCGCCCTTGAGGCTGATCACGGCGATCTTGTAGCAGCTCATCACCGGGGTGCGGATGATCGCCAGCTTCTGCCGGCGCTCCTCCTCCGCGGCCTTGCCGCCGAACCGGAACCGCGGCTGCTGCCGCCGCTCCTCCGGCTGCTTGCGCAGCAGCCGGTCCGAGGACAGCTCCACGGCGGCGGTGTAGCCCAGCGGTGCGCCCGGCTGCGGCTGCTGCTGCGGCCAGCCGCCCTGCCGGGGGTCCACCGGCGGCGCGGGGGCCCACTGTTGCGGGGCCTGCGGGGGCTGCTGCTCGCCCGGCTGGGCTGGCCACTGCTGCTGCGGGGCCTGCGGCTGCGGCGGCAGCGGCGGGGGAGCCCACGGCTGCTGCTCCTGCTGCGGGTACGGCGGGGGCGGCGGCGGGGCCCAGTGCTGCTGCTCGCCCGGCTCCTGCGGCTGCGGGGGCGCCGGCGGGGGAGTCCACTGCGGCTGCGGCGCGCCCCAGGGCTGCTGCCCGGCGTCGGACGGCTCGGGCTGCGGCGGGACCTCGCCGGTGGCGGGGCGGTACGCCTGCTGCACCGGGGGCTGCGGGGCCTCGTCGGCCTCTGCGGCCTCCGGGTCCAGCGGCTCCGGCTGCTCGGCGGGGACGGCGGCGGCGGGTTCCGGCGCGGGCGGCTCGAACGACGGCGCCTCGAACGACGGCGCCTCGAAGGAGGGCGGCTCGAACGACGGCGCGGGGCGCGGCTCGGACGCCGGGGCGACCACCCGGACCCCGGTCGCCGGGGTGTGGTCGTCCTCCACCGGCTCCGGCTCCGCCACGGGCTCCCGGACCGGCTCGGCCTGGACCGGCTGCGGCGTCGGCTGGGGCGCGGCCGGCGGCTGGGCCTGGACCGGGCCCGCCTGGACCGGCTGGGCCACCGGCTGCGGTGCCTGGACCTGGTGCGGGGCAGCGGGCTGCGGGCCCTGGACCTGCTGGGGTGCCGTCGGCTGCGGGGCCTGGGCCGGGATCGGTGCGGGGCCGGGCGCGGCGACCTGCGGGTACGCCCCCACCTGCTGGGCGTTCTGGGTGTACCAGGCCGGAGGCGTGTATTCAGGCGCGTCCGACCACTCCTCGTCCTCGTCCGGCGTCTGGTCGCCGACGTAGACGCCGTCGCGATCGCTCGTCACTGCTGTAGCCCTCTCGTCCGCCTCGATTGCACCTCAGCCTAGTCACCTGCCCGCGGTGACCGGCAGACCCACCTCTTTCCCGGCAGCCGGTCGGCTTCCCGGTGCGTGCCGATCCGCGGAACTCAGTCCACCCGCCGGGCCTGGCCGAGGACCTGCGCCTCCGCCCCGGTCGGCCCGCTCTGTACGAAGCCCCGGCGCCTGCGGTTCGCCCACAGCGTCACGCCGTCGCCGAGCGCGGACAGCGCCGCGGTCTCGCCCTCCGGCAGGGCCAGCGCCCGCCCGGCCAGGTCGGCCTCCTGCGGGGACACCCGCTGCACGCCGACCAGGTCCGCGCCGGTCAGCAGCCGCTCCGCCCCCGGGCCGAGGAACGGGAGCAGGGTCAGCGTGGTCTGCCAGGGACCGGCCGACAGCCGGCTCCGCATCGGCCGCGCCCCGCAGTCCCTGACCACCAGCACCGGGGCCGCCACCGACGCGCCCTGCGGTCCGATCCGGCCGACCGGGTGCACCGTCACGCACGGCTGGCCGCCGCCCGCCGCCTGGGCGACCGGCGCCCAGGCCTGCAGCCGGCCGGTCTCCACAGCGACCCTGGCACCGGTCGCGGCGGCCCGCAGCGCGATCAGCTGCGCCGTCCAGACACCGCCGACCAGCACGATCTCGTACGCCGAGGGCCGGAACATGCCGACCACCGCCGGGGCGCCCCGACCGTCCGTCCCGATCACCACGCCGTCGTCGCCGACCGGCAGGGAGAGTGCCCGCAACTGGTCGCGGGTGAGTACGTGCTGCTCCCGCCGCGGTCCGTGCAACCCGAACCCGGCCAGCACCCGCCGTCCCGGCACCGCCACCGAACCGCCGCTCATCGCGTCCCTCCCAGCGGAAGCGTGGCCAGCACGCCCGGAATCTGTTCGTGGTCCAGCCGGACCAGGCCGACCCCGGCGCTACGCGCCCGGGTCTCCAACTGCCGTGCCACTTGGCTCAACTCGCTCTCACCGCGCGCGGTCACCCGGACCTGGCCGGTCACCGCGACGGCCCCGGCCGAGGCCTGACGGACGGTCAGGCTGAAGGTGCTGCCCAGCGCCGGGGTCCCGGTCAGCAGGTTCACCAACTCGCCGGACTCGATGCCGGAGTTGCCGCGCTCGCGGCCGGCTCCGACCGCGAGCCGGGGCCAGTTGCCGACCCAGTAGCTGGTGTTCCAGCGGTCGTCGCAGCGCCAGGAGCGGGCCGTCTCCGCGGTGCGCCGGTGCCGCTCGCCACCACCGCCGGGCCCGCCGGTGCGCAGCGGGTTGCCGCAGGTCGCGGTGGAGACCGCGGCGACCACCCCGGCCTGGTCCAGTACGGTCGCCCGCAGCCCGGCCCCGATCATCCGGCTGGCCAGCTGGTCCGTCGCCCGTTGCAGCGCCTTCCGGGCCCCGGCTTCGCCGCCGCCGCGCGCTGCCACCGCGCTGCGGCAGCGCTCGGGGTCGAGCCTGACCGCCACCCAGGTCAGCCGGAGCCCCGGGGTCCCGGCGCCGAACGGCAGCTCCCGGTAGCCGCGGGCGGCCAGTGCCTGCTCCGGCAGGTGCGGCGCGGGGGAGGTCTGGCTGTACTGGACGACCTGGATCGCGTCCACCGTCACATCGTCCACCTGCAGGCCGTCGGCCAGCAGGTCGAGGGTCAGGCCCAGGGTGCCGCGGACCGGCCGGAGCGGTTCGTCCTGGGCCTCGACCAGGATCACCGCGCTGAGGAAGGTGCCGTCGCCGATCATGCCGATCTCGCGGCGGTCGCGCCGGGAGGTGGTCGCGCCGCCCTCGAACTCCACCGTGTGCGGCACGGTCCGCAGTGCGGGATCGCACTCCAGCGCGGGGGCCATGGCCGGGTCGGTCTCGGGGTCGGGGGGCGTCATGGCGATCCGCCGCTGCCGCGCCTTCAGCGCCGACCTGGCCCGCAGCAGCTGGGGTACGGACAGTCCGTTCCTGCGGATCAGCGCCAGCAGCACCAGCAGTACGGCGACCGCCCCGCACGGGGCCAGCACCAGCGAGTTCGTGGCGAGCCCGATCACCACCAGCGCGGCGGCGGTCTCCACCAGCACCAGCTGCGGCAGCCGCAGCGGCCCCAGCAGTCCCGGCCGCGGCCGCAGCGACGGCTGCACCGGACCGCTCGGCACCGGCCCGGCGTCCGCGACCGGGGCCCGGTCGGCCGCCCCGCGGCGGGAGCCGCGCGCGGGGGAGGGTCCGTCGCGGTGGTGCGCGCGCGGTGGAACGGTCTGGCTTGGCATCCCCCGGGTCAACCTCTCTGGATGGGCCCCGCCCCTCCCGGCGCGGAAGCGCGGGCGAACCGGTGGCCGGTTGGCTGATCGCAATACCGTACCCGTACGGTACGTACCGTTCGCGCGCGGCATCGCGGTAACCGGAACGGGGAGAGCAACAGCATGGCATCACGCCGGAACGAACTGAGCGCCTACACGTTCTCACGGCGGCGGACGGTCGCGGCCTTCCTCCAGCCCTCGGGCGGCGGCAACGAGGAGGACGTCCCGAAGCCGCGGCGGGCCTTCATGCCCAGCCTGATAGTGGGCGCGGTGGCGGTGGCCGGGTTCGGCGCCTACGGGATGATCAAGCCGTCGGCACCGCTGAACTGGGACAAGGCCAACGCGGTCATCGTCGACAAGCAGACCACCACCCGCTATGTGATGCTCGACGGCCAGCTGCACCCGGTGCTCAACATCGCCTCCGCGCGGCTGCTGCTCGGCGTGGACTCCACGGTCGAGGAGGTCGACGACTCGGTCCTCAACTCCGGCTCGGTGCCGCACGGCGCGACCCTCGGCATCCCCTACGCGCCGGACAGCCTCCCCACCGCCAAGGACGCGGGCACCCCGAAGACCTGGGCCGAGTGCGACCGTCCGGGCGCCGGCGGCCAGTCCGGCACCGACCAGAAGCTGTTCGTCCTCGGCGGCTCGGACGCCGCGAGGGTCACCACGGCCGTCGCGGCAAGTGCCAAGCCCGGCACCCCGGCTCAGCCGGGCGCCACCGCCGGCGGCCCGCTGAACATCCGTCAGGCGCTCTATGTGGAGGCCCCCGACGGGCTCTACCTGGTGGACTCCACCGGCACGGCGCACCAGCTGGTCAGCACCGGCGTCCAGCCGGCGGCCCCCATCGGCACCGGCACGCCCGGCACCGGCACCGGCCCGGCGGCCGACCCGGGCGCGCAGCTGCTGGCGACCGCGGCCTTCGGCGGCAACGTCGGCCAGCCGCAGACGGTCACCAAGGAGTGGCTGGCCACGCTGCGGCCGGGCGACCCGATCAGCCTCCCCAGGGCGGCGATGCCCGACTTCGGCCAGTCCAGCGGCCGGAGCATCGGCAGCATCCACTTCAACGTCGGCGACCTGTTCCAGGAGACCGACAACAGCGGCCAGGTGCTGCACTACGTGGTCCTCAAGGACGGCTACCACCGGGTCTCCGACTTCACCGACCGGCTGATCGTCGCCCTGCACCAGGACAAGTCGCCCGAGCCCAAGGTGGACCCGCTGGCCGCGGTCGGGGCCAACACCCTGCCCCCGTTCCAGCCCGGCAAGGACTGGCCGCAGAACCTGGTCAGCCAGGCGAACGCGGGCGGCGGCCCCGCCGTCTCCTGCAGCGTCTACACCGGCGCGACCGGGCCGAGCGGCGCACCGGTGCAGGCACTGTGGACCGGCTCCGACTACCCGGTGGACAGCACCTCGGGCTCGGCCGGCGTCTACGTCACCCCCGGCACCGGGCTGCTCTACCGCGCGGTCAGCGGCACCAGCACCGACTCCGGCGCGGTCAACCTGCTGACCGACACCGGTCTGCGCTACCCGGTGCAGATGAACGCGGACGGCAGCGCGTCCGCCGGCGCCGCCGCGGCCGGCGCCGGGTCCACCGACGCACCGTCAGCCGGCGCCTCCGGCGACGCCCAGTCGAACACCACCGCCGCGCGGCTCGGCTACAAGTCGGTCGACCCGATGCCGGCCGTCCCCGAGGCCTGGTCCAGCCTGCTGCCGGCCGGGCCGAGTCTCAACTCGGGCGCGGCGGTCCAGCAGCAGGGCTCCTGACCTGGCCTGACGGTTCGTCCACCGAGGAGTGCCCGGCCCGGTCCGAAAGTTGTCCACAACCCGGTGTTGGGGGCATTGCGCATGACAGCTAGAGTTCTGCGGGACGTCATTGCTGTGATGTCGGCCGGGTCCTTCTCGACCGGACGCCGGTCTCGTTGTCTGTCTCATGGGGGACGGTGCATATGTCAGGTCAGTTCAGGACTACCGCCGATGAGATGCGGGCATTCTCCAGCCGCATCTCGGATGTCAACGCCCAGATCCAGCAGGAGCTCGGCCGGCTCAACAACCTGGTCGAATCGGTGACCTCGGGGTGGCAGGGCGAGGCCGCGCAGTCCTACAACACGCTCCAGCAGAAGTGGAACGAGGACGCGAGCAAGCTGAACAAGGTGCTCAACGAGATCAAGGAAGCGATCGACTCCACCTCGGCGCAGTACACCAGCACCGAGCAGGAGCAGCACTCCTCGATCAGCAAGATCACCTCAGCTCTCGGCTGACCCTACTTCCACCGCCTGAGAAGGAGACACCATGTCCACGCCCGGCCACATCCTGGTCAATTTCTCCACCGTTTCCAACGCGGCCGAAGAGGTCCGCAGCACCGCCGCCCGGGTCCAGTCGCAGCTCGACGACCTCAAGGCCGGCGTCAGCCGGATCGCCCAGAGCTGGGAAGGCAAGGCCCAGGAGGGCTACCAGGCCCGGCAGGCGGAGTGGGACGCCTCCGCGGCCGACCTGCACGCGGTGCTGTCCCAGATCGCCGGCGCCCTCGACAACGCCGCGCAGAACTACCAGGCGACCGAGAACAAGAACGCGAGCATCTGGGGCGGCTGAGCCCCACCGGCGAGGCGTCCGTACCGGATCGGTGCGGGCGCCGCGCAGGCGCGTCGGGCTCCGGTCGGGAACGTCGGTCGGGAACATCGTGGGGGAAGCGAAAAGCTGTGAGCAGGCACCACCGACGCAGGGCGCTCTCCGTGGCGGCAGCCATGGCGGTGCTGTCGCTGTCCGCACCGGTCCAGGCCAGTGCCCTGTCCTCCGCTGAGCCGTCCCGGAACGGCCTGTCCTCCAGTGCCCTGCAGTCCAACGGCAAGTGCGTCTTCCCGGCCGCCGTGATCAAGAGCACCCCCTGGTCGCTCCAGCGGGTGCTGCTGCCGCAGCTGTGGCACTACGCCACCGGCAAGGGCGTCACCGTCGCCGTGATCGACACCGGCGTGGACGACACCAACCCGCAGCTCCGCAACGCGGTCGAGGCCGGGCCGAACTTCCTGTCCGGCGCCACCGGCGGCTCGCTGACCGACCCGGTCGGCCACGGCACGATGGTGGCCGGCATCATCGCCGCCCGCCAGGCCGGGGACACCGGCTTCGTCGGGCTGGCCCCGGACGCCACCGTCTACTCGCTGCGCCAGAACGACGCCCAGGGCACCGGCAACGAGAAGACCATGGCGCAGGCGGTCCGCGCGGCGATCGCCAAGAAGGTCGACGTCATCAACATCTCGCAGGACGTCTCCACCGACGGCAAGCCGGCCAGTGTCGCCCCCGACGGCCTCCTGGCCAAGGCTGTGGCCGCCGCGGTGCAGGCGAACATCGTGGTGGTCGCGGCGGCCGGCAACGAGGGCCTGTCCGTGCCGACCTACCCGGCCTCGCTGCCCGGCGTCCTCGGCGTCGGCGCCTCGGACCGGGACGACGAGCGTGCGGACGCCTTCTCGGAGACCGGCAGCTCGGTCGGCGTCGCCGCGCCGGGGGTGGACATGGTCTCCACCGTGCCCAAGGGCGGCCACTGCGTCGACAGCGGGACCAGCTTCGCCGCCCCGTACGTGGCCGGGGTCGCCGCGCTGCTCAAGCAGGAGTACCCGAAGTGGACCGCGGCGGAGATCATCGCCCGGATCGAGCAGACCGCGCAGCGCACCGACCCGGGCCGCAACGACTTCATCGGCTGGGGCGTGGTGGACCCGGTGGCCGCGCTCTCGGCCGGTACGCCCGCCGAGTCCGCGCCGGTTCCGACGGTGCGTCAGCACGGCTCGGCCGCCCCGGTCACCGCGCGGCCGCTCGGCCTGGGCGAGACCCGGGCCGAACGGCAGCAGCGCACCGCCGTCTACGCGCTGGGCCTCGGCCTGCTCGCGGTGCTGCTGGTCTCCGGCACCGCGGTGGTGCTGCGCGACACACGCCGCCGCCGTACGGCCTGAGCCGTACGGCGGCGGGAGCGGCGGGTCGGGGCGCTTGCTCAGAGGGCGGGCTTCTCGTCCTCGGGGATGGTGATCACCCAGCGCGACTCGGGCCGGGGCCGGAGGTAGCACACCCAGTAGAGCGCGGCGGCCAGGGTGATCCCGCCGGTGATGGCCAGCGCCTTGAGGTCCTGCTGGTACATCACATAGCCCAGCACCAGCAGGATCAGCACCGGCACGACCGGCCACATCGGCATCCGCCAGGCCGCGGCCTCGCGGTTCCCGCCCCTGCGGGCGCCCAGCACGGCCACCGCGACGAAGCCGTAGAGCAGGGTCACCGCGACCCCGGTGACCAGGCTCAGCGTGTCCAGGTTGACGAAGCAGAGCGCGGCGCCGGGGACGCCGACCGCGAGGGTGGCGATCCAGGGGGCGCCGAAGCGCTTGCTCAGGGTGGAGAAGGCCCGGTTGACCGGCTCCGGCCAGGCCTTGTCCCGGGCCGAGGCGTACAGCACCCGGGAGTTCTGGATCACCATGACGATCGCGGCGTTGATGATCGCCAGGGCGACGCACAGGCTGACCACGTCGCCGACCGCCGAGTTGCTCCAGGCGGTCACCATGCCGGCGATGTCGCCGTTGGCCAGCGCCTGCAGGCTGGGCGCGCCGAGGGTGATCGCGACCACCGGGACCAGGATCACCGCGGAGCCGATGGCCAGGGTCCAGATCACCGTGCGCGGGACGGTCCGCTGCGGCTTCTCCATCTCCTCGGCGAGGTAGACCGCGGTGGAGAAGCCCTGGGTGATGAAGAGCGCCGCCGCGAGCCCGACCACGATCGTGGACGCGCCCACCGCGCCGCCGGGGAGCTGCGGGTGGATCAGCACCGAGGCCGGGCGGTTGGCGTGGGCGAAGCCCAGGACGGCCACCAGGCTGGCCGCGATGACCTCGAGGACCAGGAAGATGCCGGTGATCCAGGCGTTGGCCCGCAGGTCCAGCAGGCCGACCACGGTGGCCGCCAGCATCACCACGGCGCCCATCACCCGGGCGTCCACGTGCATGATCGGCGCCAGGTAGTCGGCGGTGCCCAGGGCGATGATCGGCGGCACGATCATGACGACGATCAGCGCCTGGACGAAGGCGAGCCAGCCGGCGAAGCGGCCGATGGTGTGCCCGGCCATGGCGTACTCGCCGCCGGCGCTCGGGATCAGCGTGCCCAGCTCCGAGTAGCACCAGGCGACGCCGACGCAGAGCACGATCGCGATCACCAGGGTGAGCGCGGTGCCGGTGCCGAGCGAGGCGAACGACGCCGGAACGATCACGAACAGCGAGGACGCCGGAGTCACGCACGACAGTGTCAGCAGGGTCCCGCCGACGACGCCGATGGAGCGCTTCAGCTTCTGCGGCGGCGCCGCTGCCGCCGGACCGGCGTCTTCGACGGGGCGGCTCAGGGTGTCGGTCATGCCCGCCATGTAACCCCTGCTGTTATGAAAGCGTCAAGGCGGTGTTTCCTTCGGATTTCGTTGCATGGTGACGATGGGGCGACGAATCTGAGCGAGGTTTGCCCGGCCGACACAAATAGCCCTTTTGTTCATCGGCCTTTGATTCCAAGCTTGAATATTCAAGCAACCTGTGATGAGAAGGTCATGCAGCTGATTTTCCACTGTTCCACTGGCGGCTGAAAGCGGCAAAAAGGGCCGCCGGGTGCCGGAGCACCCGACGGCCCCGAGGCCAAAGCGTTACTGCGGGAGCCACCCGGTCTGCACCGTGAAGGTGCCCCTGCGCCGGGTGACCAGCACCCCGCGGCCCGGCGGCATCTGCTGCGGCTTCACATTGCCCAGCAGCACGCCCTCGTCCTTCTCACCGGACAGCACGATGCCCTGCGCGCCCAGCTCCTTCAGCCGCTGCATCATCGGCTCGTAGAGCGCCCGCCCGGCGCCGCCGGAGCGGCGGGCGATGATGATGTGCAGCCCGATGTCCTTGGAGAACGGCAGCACCTCCAGCAGCTGCTGCAGCGGGTTCCCGGTGGAGGTGGCGACCAGGTCGTAGTCGTCCACCACCAGGAACAGCTCCGCGCCGGACCACCAGCTGCGGTCCCGCAGCTGCTCCTGGGTCACGTCCGGGCCGGGGATGCGCCGCTCCATCGAGCCGCGGATGTCCCCCAGGAACGCCTGCAGCGCGGGCTGCGCCGCCGCGTACTCCAGCAGGTGCGGGGTGGTGACCACGCCCAGCAGCGAGCGCCGGTAGTCGCCGATGACGATCCGGGCCTGCTCCGGGGTGTACCGCTCGGTGATGCCCTTGAGCAGCAGCCGCAGCAGCGCGGTCTTCCCGGTCTCGCCGTCGCCGAAGACGATGAAGTGCGAGTCGGTGTCGAAGTTGAGGTACACCGGGGACAGCGAGGACTCGTCCACGCCGATGGCGATGCCCAGCTCCGGGCTCTCGAAGCCCTTGGGCAGCCGGTCGGCCGGGAGCACCTCCGGCAGCATCCGCACCTGCGGGGCCCGCGGCCCGGTCCAGGAGCCGTTGACCGCCTGGACGAACGCGGTCACGCCGTCCGCCAGGTCGTCGATCCCGCTGGAGCCGTCGATCCGCGGCAGCCCGGCCAGGAAGTGCAGCTTGTCGCCGGTGAGCCCGCGCCCGGGGGCGCCCACCGGGACGTTCTGGGCCACCCTGCGGTCGATCTCGGACTCCATCGGGTCGCCGAGCCGCAGCTCCACCCGGGTCTGCATCAGGTCCTTGAGCGCCGGGCGGATCTCGCCGTACCGGGACGCCCCGATCACCACGTGCACGCCGTACGCCAGGCCGCGCTGGGCGATGTCGGTGACCAGCGGCTCCAGCTGCTCGAACTCCTGCCGGAAGGTGAGCCAGCCGTCCACCACCAGGAAGACGTCGCCGTACTGCTCGCCCGGCAGGGTGCCGGCCCTGCGGCGGTTGCGGAAGGTCGCGATGGAGTCGATGGACTGCGCCCGGAACAGCTCCTCGCGCTGGTTCAGCAGCCCGGAGACCTCGCTGATCATGCGTCGGACCTTGTCCGCGTCCAGCCGCCCGGCGACCCCGCCGACATGCGGCAGGTCGCGCAGCCCGAGCATCCCGCCGCCGCCGAAGTCCAGCAGGTAGAACTGCACCTCGGACGGGGTGTGGCTGAGCGCGAAGGCGCCGACCATGCTGCGCATCAGGGTGGACTTGCCGGACCGCGGACCGCCGACCACCATGCCGTGCCCGGCCGCCCCGGAGAAGTCCAGGTACATCAGGTCGCGGCGCTGCTCGAACGGCTTGTCGACCAGGCCGACCGGGACCACCAGCCGCGAGGTCCCGGCGTACTCGGCCGCGGCCAGGCCCCGTTCCGCGGTGGCGGACAGCTGGGGCAGCAGCTGGTCCAGCGAGGGGGCCTCGCTCAGCGGCGGCAGCCAGACCGCGTGGGCCGGCGGGCCCTGGCCTTCGAGCCGGTCCACGATCACGTCGAGGACGGTGTCCGCCAGTGCGTCGTCCTGGCGCTGCGGGGCCTCCGGCTCCACCTCGTTCAGCGGCAGCAGCGGCATCGCCACCGGGGCGCCGGTGAACAGCACCGAGTGCCGCCGCCGGATCCGGCCGGTGTCCTGCTGGGTCGCCCCGGCCCGGTAGGGGCCGGACACGTAGGCCGCCTTGAACTGGGACATCACATCGGTGCCGAACTTGAGGTAGCCCACCCCGGGCACCGGCGGCAGGTGGTAGGCGTCCGGGACGCCCAGCGCCGCCCGGGACTCGGCCGCGGAGAAGGTCCGCAGCCCGATCCGGTAGGAGAGGTAGGTGTCCAGGCCGCGCAGCCGGCCCTCCTCCAGGCGCTGCGAGGCCAGCAGCAGGTGCACCCCGAGCGAGCGGCCGATCCGGCCGATCTGGATGAACATCTCGATGAAGTCGGGCTTGGCGGTCAGCAGTTCGCTGAACTCATCGATGATCAGCAGCAGCGAGGGCAGCGGTTCGAGCGGCGCCCCGGCCGCCCTGGCCCGCTCGTAGTCGTGGATGTTGGCGTAGTTGCCGGCCGCGCGCAGCATCTCCTGACGGCGGTTCAGCTCACCGGTGATGGAGTCGCGCATCCGGTCGACCAGGGTCAGTTCCTCGGCCATGTTGGTGATGACCGCCGAGGTGTGCGGCATGTCGGCCATGCCGGCGAAGGTCGCGCCGCCCTTGAAGTCGGCCAGCACGAAGTTCAGCACCTCGGAGGAGTGCGTCATCGCCAGCCCCAGCACCAGCGTGCGCAGCAGCTCCGACTTGCCGGAGCCGGTCGCGCCGACGCACAGGCCGTGCGGGCCCATGCCCTCCAGCGCCGCCTCCTTGAGGTCCAGCATCACCGGCTCGCCGTTGGCGCCGAGGCCGATCGGGACCCGCAGCTTCTCGTGCATCGGCCGGGGCCGCCAGGTGCGGGCCACGTCCACCGACATGGCGTCGCCGACCCCCATCAGGTCGGTGAAGTCCAGGTTCGCCAGCAGCGGTTCGTCGTCGTCGCCGACCGAGGCCCGCAGCGGCGCCAGCTGCCGCGCCAGCGCCTCGGCCTGCCAGGCGCTGAGCACGTCAGGACGGCCGCGGTAGACCCCGCCGCCGGCCGAGGTGAGCCGCATCCGCTCCGGCGTCACCACCACCGCCAGCGCGCCGCGCGGCTCGTCCATGTCGCCGGGGACCACCTCGATCACGGTCACCCCCTGCAGCCCGTCGCCGCCCGCCAGCAGCGAGTCCGCGCTGACCGAGGCCCCGTCCAGGACCACCACCAGGTGCGGCTGCTCGGGGACCGGCGTCGCGTCGCGGTGGAACCGGGCCCGGCCGGACAGCTCGTCGGCGAGCAGGCCCTCCAACTCGTCCAGCGAGGGGCAGATCATCCGCAGCGAACCCGCGCCGTCGGCGTCCGACGGGTGCTGGACGTGCGGGAGCCACTTGGTCCACTCCCACTCCGGGGCCGCGCCCGGGGCGGCGGCGATGCCGATCATCAGGTCGTCCGGGGAGTGCAGCGTGGCCAGTTGCGCCAGCGCGGCCCGGAGCGTCCCGTACACGGTCTCCGGGTCGCCGGAGACGGTCAGGTGGTAGAAGGCGCGCAGCGAGACGGCCAGCGGCAGGTCGGGCAGGGTGCCGTGGGCGGCCAGGAAACTCTTCATCGCCTCGGCGGTGAGCGGCTCCAGCTCGTCCACCGGCGCGGTCTGCGGCGGGACCAGACGGGTCGACAGCTGCTGCGGCCCGGTGCCGAGCCGTATCTGCGCGAAGTCGGCGTCGCCGGAGCGGCGCTCCCAGAGCCGGCTGCCCTCGGCGACCACGGACCACAGCTGGTCCGGCTGCGGGTGCAGGTAGAGCTGGGCGTCGCGCTGACGCAGCGCGGTGCGGCGGACCTGCTTGCGCAGCTGGGCCAGGTACTTGAGGTAGTCGCGGCGCTCGTCCTCGATCTCCCCGCCGCCGCCCTTGCGCTGCTGGTTCAGCTGCGCGACGGCCATGGCGACGGTCGAGGCGACCATCATCCCGCCCATGACCTTCATCATCATCTGCATGCCGGGCATGAAGAAGAACGCGGCCGAGCCCGCGGTGGCCAGCATCGGCAGCAGCGACTGCCACCAGCTGCCGCCAGCCGCCCGCGGCAGTTCGGGCGGGGACTCAAGTCGCAGGTCCTCATTGGGTACCGCAGGCGGATAGGCCCGCGGCGGTCGCTTGACGGTTACCACGCTCAACTCGGTACCAGCCTCGTCCTGTCGAGTCCCCTGACGGGCACGGGTCCGGGCCGCCGCAGGCGTCCCCCCGTGTCACCGCTCTCCGCAGGGGCCGATCCTAGTCCCTGCCCTGACAGGGGCAGGCCAGGGGGAACCACCCCGACCCGCCCCCGGCGGAGGAACCGTGCGTGACCGGACGAATCGGGGCCGGGGCTGGAACGGGACGGCTCCGACGGTAGGGTGTGCGGCTATCAGCGCCTGTCTCTCAGGCCGCGGACACTCACAGGGGGAGGGGCTCCGGGTGGGCACCAGCACCGCTACCGGATTCTGCCGGGTCACCGTCGTCGCACCGGACAGCCGGATCGACGTGGCACTGCCCGAGGACGTCCCGCTCGCGGACGTCTACCCCGAGGTGCTGCGGCTGTCGGGACAGACCCTCGCCGAGGGCGCCCCCACCGGCTTCCACCTGGTCCGCCGCGACGGCACGGTGCTGGACAGCAGCCTGCCGCTGCTCGCCCAACAGGTCCGCGACGGCGACCTGCTCAGCCTGCGCCCCTTCGCCGACTCGCTCCCCCCGGCCGTCTACGACGACGTCGCCGAGGCCATCGCCACCGCGGTCTCCGCCGACCGCACGCTGTGGAGCCCCGGGCTGATGCGCGGCGCGGGCCTGATCGGCGGGGTGGTGCTGCTCTCGCTGCTCGGCTTCGCGCTCTGGTTCTCCGACCTGCGGCACGACATGCACTCGCTGCCCGGCCTGCTCTCCGGGGTGACCGCGGTCGTCCTGGTCGCCCTGGCCGGGGTCAGGGCCCGGGTCTACGACGACCGCGGCTCCGCGCTCGCGCTCGGCCTGGCCGCCCTGCCGCACGCCCTGATCGGCGGCTCCGGCATCGTCGCCGCCGACCAGGGCAGCGGCCCCGGCCGGATCCAGTTCCTGATCGGCTGCATCGCCGTGCTGCTCGCGGCCGTCCTGCTGACCGCGCTGATGCCGGGCGGCGACGCCCCCTTCGTCGCGGCCACCCTGGTCGCCGCGGTCGGCACCCTGGCCACCTTCGGCGCGGTGCTCACCCAGGCCTCCGCCGCGCAGGTCGCCGCCGTCGCCGCAGTGGTGGTGACCGGGCTGATCGGCTACCTGCCGCAGCTCTCGGCCCGGTTCGCCCGGCTCCCGGTCGCCTTCCACGCCCCGGTCCAGTCCGGCGGCATGGCCGGCAGCCAGCAGGCCGCCGAGGAGGAGGACACCGCCGACTACAGCCGGATCGCGGCCCAGGCCCGCCGCGGCCACGAACTGCTGGTCGGCCTGGTCGGCGGCTGCGCCGCGGTCGCCGTGGGCTGCGCCACCGTGCTCTCCTTCACCGACGGCCGCTGGCCGGAGCTGCTGGCCGCGGTGCTCGGGGTGACCACCATGCTCAGGGCCCGGCTGTTCCGGCACACCTCGCAGGTGCTCAGCCTGCTGGTCGCGGGCCTGCTCAGCCTGGGCCTGCTGGTGCTCGGGGTGGCCCTGCACATGCAGCTGTTCCTCTACCAGAACCTGGGCAACACCTCGGCGGTCGACGTCCGCACGGTCCTGCTCGGCGGGTCCATCGCGGTCGGCTCGGCGGTCCTGGTCGGCGTCGCCCTGGTGGTCCCGGCCCGCGGCGTCTCCCCGTTCTGGGGGCGGATCCTGGACCTGGTCGACAGCCTGATGCTGCTCGCCCTGATCCCGCTGGCGCTGGCCGTCCTCGACGTCTACGCGGCGGTGCGCGGCTTCACCAGCTAGCGGCCACCGGAGGCAGAACCGGGCCCCGGTCAGGGGCGCTCTGCCGCGCTGGTAGGCTGGAGCAGGGCGTAAGCCCCGCCGCCGGGTTCCACCAGTTCCTGTGAAGCAGACCAGGACCACCCGGCACCAGACCCACAAGGAGTTGCTGTGGCCCTCGACGCCGCTGTCAAGAAGCAGATCATGGACGAGTTCGGCACCAAGGAGGGCGACACCGGCTCCCCCGAGGTCCAGGTCGCCATGCTCAGCCGCCGTATCTCGGACCTGACCGAGCACCTCAAGACCCACAAGCACGACCACCACTCCCGTCGTGGCCTGCTGCTGCTCGTCGGCCAGCGCCGTCGCCTGCTCCAGTACCTGGCCAAGAAGGACATCGAGCGCTTCCGTACGCTGGTCGACCGCCTCGGCATCCGCCGCGGCGCCGCCGGCGCCGCTCGCTAGCACCTCGCCCGGGGGCGGCTCCCAATCTGTGGGAGCCGCCCTTCGGCACACCCTGGCCCGCGTCCTCTCCCCGGTGAATGCCGGAGCGATGATTGGGCAGGGCGCACGCGTGGGAAAGACTGCGTGCGTAAGGTGGGAACGAAGGGTGAAGGACGCCCCGGCACGCGCGCCGCGCGTGAAGGAGAGGCGGTCCGACGCCGCGGGACGACCGGACCGGTCGCCGCCCGCAAAGACGCGGAGCGTCCACACGCATGCCGACCGCAGGCGCCACCAGGCGCCGGTCCTCGGTAGTGGCCGCCGGAGGAGTGACAGCGCGACGCGCCGTGACCGCCCGGAGGCTTCGATCGAAGACCGGCCCAGCCGGGCCGCCTCACCAGGCAGCGTGCGGGGACGCTCCACCTGAGGAACACGAAGGAGATCTTCCAGGTGGAAGACAACACCACGCACGAGGCCGTAGCCGTCATCGACAACGGCTCTTTCGGCACCCGCACCATCCGCTTCGAGACCGGCCGTCTGGCCAAGCAGGCCGCCGGCTCCGCCGTCGCCTACCTGGACGACGAGACGATGATCCTCTCGGCCACCAGCGCCTCGAAGCAGCCCAAGGACCACTTCGACTTCTTCCCGCTCACGGTGGACGTCGAGGAGCGGATGTACGCCGCAGGGCGCATCCCCGGATCGTTCTTCCGTCGCGAGGGCCGCCCCTCCGAGGACGCGATCCTCACCTGCCGTCTGATCGACCGCCCGCTGCGCCCGTCCTTCGTCAAGGGCCTGCGCAACGAGATCCAGGTCGTCTGCACGATCATGGCGCTCAACCCCGACGACCTGTACGACGTGGTGGCCATCAACGCCGCCTCCGCGTCCACCCAGCTCGCCGGCCTGCCCTTCTCTGGCCCGATCGGCGGCGTCCGGGTCGCCCTGATCAAGGGCCAGTGGGTGGCGTTCCCGCGCCACAGCGAGCTGGAGGAGGCCGTGTTCGACATGGTCGTCGCCGGCCGCACCCTCGCCGACGGCGACGTCGCGATCATGATGGTCGAGGCCGAGGCCACCGCGAAGACCATCGAGCTGGTCAAGGGCGGGGCCACCGCGCCGACCGAGGACGTCGTGGCCGCCGGTCTTGAGGCCGCCAAGGTCTTCATCCGCGAGCTGTGCCGGGCCCAGTCCGAGCTGGCCGCCGCTGCCGCCAAGCCGACCGGCGAGTTCCCGATCTTCCTGGACTACCAGGACGACGTGTTCGAGGCGCTCAGCGCCGCGGTCAGCGAGGAGCTCGCGCAGGCCCTCACCATCGCCGGCAAGCAGGCCCGCGAGGGCGAGCTGGACCGGGTCAAGGGCCTCGCCTCCGACAAGCTGCTCCCGCAGTTCGAGGGCCGCGAGAAGGAGATCTCCGCCGCGTACCGCTCGCTGACGAAGAAGCTGGTCCGCCAGCGCGTCATCAAGGACAAGGTCCGCATCGACGGCCGCGGGGTCACCGACATCCGCACGTTGGCCGCCGAGGTCGAGGTCATCCCGCGCGTTCACGGTTCCGCCCTGTTCGAGCGCGGCGAGACCCAGATCCTGGGTGTCACCACGCTGAACATGCTCCGCATGGAGCAGCAGCTGGACACCCTGGCGCCGGAGACCCGCAAGCGCTACATGCACAACTACAACTTCCCGCCGTACTCGGTCGGCGAGACCGGCCGCGTGGGCTCGCCCAAGCGCCGCGAGATCGGCCACGGCGCGCTCGCCGAGCGGGCGCTGATCCCCGTGCTGCCGACCCGCGAGGAGTTCCCCTACGCGATCCGCCAGGTGTCCGAGGCCCTCGGGTCCAACGGCTCCACCTCGATGGGCTCGGTCTGCGCCTCCACCATGTCGCTGCTGAACGCCGGTGTGCCGCTCAAGGCCGCCGTCGCCGGTATCGCCATGGGCCTGATCTCGCAGGAGATCGACGGCGAGACCCACTACGTCGCGCTGACCGACATCCTCGGCGCCGAGGACGCGTTCGGCGACATGGACTTCAAGGTCGCCGGCACCAAGACCTTCGTCACCGCGCTGCAGCTCGACACCAAGCTCGACGGCATTCCCGCCTCGGTCCTGGGCGCCGCGCTGAAGCAGGCCCACGACGCGCGTCTGCACATCCTGGACGTGATGAACGAGGCGATCGACGTCCCGGACGAGATGTCCGAGTTCGCACCGCGGATCATCACCATCAAGATCCCGGTCGACAAGATCGGCGAGGTCATCGGCCCCAAGGGCAAGATGATCAACCAGATCCAGGAGGACACCGGCGCGGACATCACCATCGAGGACGACGGCACCATCTACATCGGCGCTGTCGACGGTCCCTCGGCGGAGGCTGCCCGCACGACGATCAACCAGATCGCCAACCCGACCATGCCGGAGGTCGGAGAGCGCTACCTGGGCACCGTGGTGAAGACCACGACCTTCGGGGCGTTCGTGTCGCTGATGCCGGGCAAGGACGGACTGCTGCACATCTCGCAGATCCGCAAGCTCGCGGGCGGCAAGCGCGTCGAGAACGTCGAGGACGTGCTCGCGGTCGGCGCCAAGGTGCAGGTCGAGATCGCTGAGATCGACCCGCGCGGCAAGCTCTCGCTGATCCCCGTGGTCGAGGGCGAGGAGGCGGCCCCGGCCGCCGAGGCCGAGGCCAAGTAGTCGGCACACGCAGGTCACGCGGCCCGGCCCCCCGTCAGGAGGGCCGGGCCGTACTCCGTAGTCACCCCTCGCTCGTCTAAGGAACCCACGTGGCACAGCAGCCCACGGCTGCCCAGCAGCGCCCCGGCACCACCAAGACGCTCCTCAAGGGCGTGGACGGCGCCGGCACCGTCCGCCGCACCGTCCTCCCCGGCGGCCTGCGGGTCGTCACCGAGACCCTGCCGACGGTCCGCTCGGCGGCCTTCGGCATCTGGGTCGGCGTCGGCTCCCGCGACGAGACCCCGGTCCTCAACGGCGCCACCCACTACCTGGAGCACCTGCTCTTCAAGGGCACCGAGCGGCGCAGCGCACTGGACATCTCCTCCGCGCTGGACGCGGTCGGCGGCGAGATGAACGCCTTCACCGCCAAGGAGTACACCTGCTACTACGCGCGGGTGCTCGACAACGACCTGCCGCTGGCGATCGACGTGGTCAGCGACATGCTGACCGGCTCGCTGATCCGCCAGGAGGACATCGACACCGAGCGTGACGTGGTCCTCGAAGAGATCGCGATGACCGAGGACGACCCGGGCGACGTGGTGCACGACCTGTTCGCCCAGGTCATGTACGGCTCCTCGCCGCTGGGACGCCCGGTGCTGGGCACCGTCGACACCATCAACGCGCTGACCCGGGACCAGGTGGCCGGCTTCTACAAGCGCCGCTACCGCCCCGAGCACCTGGTCGTCGCCGCGGCCGGGAACGTCGACCACGCCAAGGTGGTCCGCCAGGTCGAGCGGGCCTTCGCCGCGGCGGGCGCGCTGACCCGCACCGACACCGCCCCGGCCGGGCCGCGCGCCGGGGTCAGGGCGCTGCGCACCGCCGGGAAGGTCGAGATCCTGGACCGCCCCACCGAGCAGGCGCACCTGGTGCTCGGCCTGCCCGGGGTGGCCCGCAACGACGACCGGCGCTGGGCGCTCGGCGTGCTCAACTCCGCCCTCGGCGGCGGGATGAGCTCCCGGCTGTTCCAGGAGGTCAGGGAGAAGCGCGGGCTGGCGTACTCGGTGTACTCCTACTCCTCCTCCTACGCCGACACCGGTCTCTTCGGGATCTACGCGGGCTGCCAGCCCAAGCGGGTCGAGGAGGTGCTGTCGATCTGCCGCGAGGAGCTCCAGAAGGTCGCCGAGCACGGCATCACCGAGGAGGAGCTGCGGCGGGCGGTCGGCCAGATCTCCGGCTCCACCGTGCTGGGCATGGAGGACACCGGCTCGCTGATGACCCGGGTCGGCAAGGCCGAGCTCTGCTACGGCACCCACCTCTCGGTGGACGACCTGCTGGCCAAGATCTCCTCGGTCACCCTGGACGACGTCCGCGAGGTCGCCGGGTCCGTGCTGGGCGCGTACCGGCCGTCGCTGGCCGTCATCGGCCCGGTCAACGGCAAGCGCGCCACCCGCCTCACCGAAGCCGTCTCCTAGTCCCTTTCCTGGTCTACCTATGGAGTTGTCGACAATGAGCACCCCGCTGCGTGTGGCCGTCCTCGGCGCGAAGGGCCGGATCGGCTCCGAGGCCGCCCGTTCGGTCGAGGCCGCCGCCGACCTGGAACTGGTCGCCGCCCTGGACCGGGACGACAAGCTGGACGCGCTGGCCGAGGCCGGAGCCCAGGTCGTGGTCGACCTGACCCACCCGGACGCGGTCATGGGCAACCTGGAGCACTGCACCGCCCACGGCCTCCACACGGTGGTCGGGACCACCGGCTGGACCGACGAGCGGCTGGCGACGGTCCGCGGCTGGCTCGCCGCCTCCCCGTCCACCGGCATGCTGATCGCGCCCAACTTCTCCATCGGCGCGGTGCTGACCATGCGCTTCGCCCAGCAGGCGGCCCGCTTCTTCGAGACCGCCGAGGTCATCGAGCTGCACCACAACAACAAGGCCGACGCCCCCAGCGGCACCGCCACCCGCACCGCGCAGCTGATCGCCGCCGCCAGGACCGGGGCCGGACTCACCGCCCCGGCCGACCCGACCACGCACGGCCTCCCCGGCGCGCGCGGCGCGGACGTGGACGGCGTCCCGGTGCACTCGGTCCGGCTGCGCGGGCTGCTGGCGCACCAGGAGGTGCTGTTCGGCGACACCGGCGAGACCCTGACGATCCGTCACGACTCGCTGCACCACAGCAGTTTCATGCCCGGCATCCTGCTCGGCGTGCGCAGCGTGGTGGACACCCCGGGCCTGACCTTCGGCCTGGAGCACTTCCTCTTCCCCGGAGAATGAGCCCATGATCTCCCGCGTCACCTATGCCGTCGTCTCCGCCGCCCTGCTGCTGGGCTTCCTGGTCATCGTGGCCACCGGGGTCCAGCTGATGTCCACCGGCGACCGCCTGGCCGTCGGCATCGGGATCTGCGCCGAGGTCCTGGTGCTCCTCGGGGTCTGGTTCCTCTGGAAGACCTACCGCTTCGGCCGCCGCAGCGGCGCGCTGGCCCGCGAACTGGAGGCCGAGGGCGCGCTGCCGGTGGACGAGCTGGCCCGCAGCGCGGGCGGCCGGATCGACCGCGACTCCGCCGACGCGGTCTTCGCCCGCCGCCAGGCCGAGACCGAGGCCGCCCCGGAGGACTGGCGGGCCTGGTTCCGGCTCGCCGTCGCCTACGCCGACGCCCGGGACACCCCCCGGGCCCGCAAGGCCATGCAGCACGCCATCAAGCTCCACGACGCACGGGCGTGACGGCCGTCTGCCGCTGAGCGTGCACAGGTGCTCCTTCGGCAAGCGGGGCAGCGGCGGCGGGGGCAGGGCCGACCGGCACCGCGGTGGTGCCGTACTGCAGCTCCGGCAGCACCGCCCCGCCGAGCCGCAGCTCGCCGCACCGGCCGGTCGGGCGCAGCCCCTGCCGCTCGTAGAAGGCACGGGCCCGGGTGTTCGCCGCCAGCACCCACAGCACGGCCCGCTCCCGCCCGTCCGCCCGCAGCCGTTCCAGCGCGGCGGCCAGCAGCGGCGCGCCCGCGCCGGTGGACCAGGCCTCCGGATGGGCGTACAGCGCGTACACCTCGCCGTGCGGCACTCCGGTGCGCAGGTGTTCGGGCATCGGCCGCTCCGGCCCGCAGCTGACGAAGGCGACGATCCGCCCGTCCCGCTCGGCCACCAGCAGATGCCGGTCCGGCGGGTTCTGCCGGAAGTCGCGGACCGCCCGTGCGACCTCCTCGGGCCCGGTGTCCATCGCCTCCAGGTACACCGGCGGCAGGATCCCGGCGTAGGCGGCCCGCCACGACGCCGCCCGCAGCCGCCGCACCGCGCCGATGTCGGCGTCGGTGGCGGGCCTGACCCGCACCGGTGCGAGCGGTGCGAGCGCTGTCAGCGGTCCCGGCACGGTGCTCCCTCCATGGCTGTCGGCGCTTCAAGACGAACAGGATAAACAGGACCTGTCGGCGGCGACCGCTACGCTGTGGGCGGTTCGCAACCGGACCGGCGACGAAAGGAATGTGCCAGGTGACCGACGAAGCCCCCGCCGTACCGGAGCCCGTCTTCAGGGACGACGTCACCGTCGAGCTGGTTCGCAGCAGCGCCCAGGACGCCGACGTGCTGTTCGCCGCCCGCGTCTCCACCGCGGGCGAGCAGTCCATCGAGGAGCTGGACAAGGACCCGGCGCGCTCCAGGGGCCTCATCAACTACCTGATGCGCGACCGCCACGGCACCCCGTTCGAGCACAACTCGATGACCTTCCTGGTCACCGCCCCGATCTTCGTCTTCCGCGAGTTCCACCGCCACAGAAGCGGATGGTCGTACAACGAGGAGAGCGGGCGCTACCGCGAGCTGCAGCCGGTGTTCTACGTGCCCGGGGCGGAGCGCAAGCTGGTCCAGAAGGGCCGTCCGGGGAAGTACGAGTTCTTCGAGGGGACGCCCGAGCAGCAGAAGGCGACCACGGCCGCGATGGAGTCCTCCTACCGCCAGTCGTACGACGCCTACCAGGCGATGCTCGCCGAGGGCGTCGCCCGGGAGGTGGCGCGGGCGGTGCTGCCGGTCGGGCTGTTCTCGTCGATGTACGCCACCTGCAACGCCCGTTCGCTGATGCACTTCCTCTCCCTTCGGACCAAGGACGACCGGGCCAAGGTGCCGTCCTTCCCGCAGCGTGAGATCGAGATGGTCGCGGAGCAGCTGGAGGCGCACTGGGCTGCGCTTATGCCGCTCACTCACGCCGCCTTCAACGAGCACGGACGGGTCGCGCCGTAGCGGTGCGATCTCACTTCGAGTCAGATCTCCCGTATGTCCCATTTGCGGGATATCGGAGCGTTCCCTAGTCTCAAATCACGAGCCCCGGTGCTGCCTGAACCCCCGAGCAGGCAGCACCGGGCTCACCTTTCCGGTTTCTCCTGGTGGACCGGTTGTGCTGGCACACACCCGCAACGAGTAGCGTTGGGTTCATGGCTCCGACCTCCACTCCTGAGATCCCCTTCGGCCGAGCGCTGACCGCGATGGTGACCCCGTTCACCGTCGACGGATCCCTCGACCTCGAAGGCGCCCAGCGTCTGGCGGCCCATCTGGTCGACGCGGGCAACGACGGACTCGTCGTGAACGGCACCACCGGCGAGTCGCCGACCACCACCGACGCCGAGAAGAGCGACCTGGTCCGGGCGGTACTGGAGGCCGTCGGCGACCGCGCCCACGTGGTCGCGGGCGTCGGCACCAACGACACCCGGCACACCCTGGAGCTGGCCCGCGCGGCCGAACGGGTCGGAGCCCACGGCCTGCTCGTGGTCACCCCGTACTACAACAAGCCCCCGCAGGAGGGCCTGTTCCAGCACTTCACCGCCGTGGCCGACGCCACCGCGCTGCCGGTGATGCTCTACGACATCCCCGGCCGCAGCGGGGTCGCGATCGAGACCGAGACCCTGGTCCGGCTCGCCGAGCACCCCCGGATCGTCGCCAACAAGGACGCCAAGGGCGACCTCGCCGCCGCCGGCTGGGCGCTCTCCCGCGCCGACCTGGCCTGGTACTCCGGCGACGACATGCTCAACCTGCCGCTGCTCTCGATCGGCGCGGTCGGCTACGTCAGCGTGGTCGCCCACCTGGTCACAGCGGAACTGCGCAGCATGCTGGAAGCCCACCTCGCGGGCGACGTGGCCAAGGCCGCGGAGATACACCAGCGCCTGCTGCCCGTTTTCACCGGTATGTTTCGTACGCAAGGCGTGATCACCACCAAGGCGGCCCTGAACCTCCAGGGGCTGCCGGCAGGTCCGCTGCGCCTGCCCTTGGTCCAGGCCACGGCGGCAGAGATCGACCGGTTGAGGAAGGATCTCGCCTCCGGCGGGGTACACCTCTGACAACAGACTTCCACGTCCTGCCTCGCGCGGTGACGTGTTGCACCACGAACAACGACGTATCGATGCCGTGTGCGCTGTGCACCCACCTGGGGTGTGCGGCGTGCGCGGAGAGGAGAACCTTTTGAGTCATCCGCATCCTGACCTGGGCACCCCGCCGCCACTCGCCGAGGGAGCGCTCCGCGTCACCCCGCTGGGCGGGCTCGGCGAGATCGGCCGCAACATGACGGTGTTCGAGTACGGCGGCCGCCTGCTCATCGTCGACTGCGGTGTCCTCTTCCCGGAGGAGCAGCAGCCCGGTGTCGACCTGATCCTGCCGGACTTCACCTCCATCAGGGACCGCCTGGACAAGATCGACGGCATCGTCCTCACCCACGGGCACGAGGACCACATCGGGGCCGTCCCCTTCCTGCTGCGCGAGAAGCCGGACCTCCCGCTGATCGGCTCCAAGCTGACGCTGGCGCTGATCGAGGCGAAGCTGACCGAGCACCGCATCCGGCCGTACACGCTGGAGGTGAAGGAGGGCGACCGCGAGCGCATCGGCGCGTTCGACTGCGAGTTCATCGCGGTCAACCACTCCATCCCGGACGCGCTTGCCGTCGCCATCCGCACCCCGGCCGGCATGGTCGTCGCCACCGGCGACTTCAAGATGGACCAGCTGCCGCTGGACAAGCGGCTGACCGACCTGCCGACCTTCGCCCGTCTGGGCGAGGAGGGCATCGACCTGCTGCTGGTGGACTCCACCAACGCCGAGGTCCCCGGGTTCATCGCGCCGGAGCGGGACATCGGCCCGGTGCTCCAGCAGGTCTTCGACCGCGCCGACAAGCGGATCATCGTGGCCAGCTTCGCCAGCCACGTCCACCGCATCCAGCAGGTCCTGGACACGGCGCACGAGTTCGGCCGCAAGGTCGCCTTCGTCGGCCGCTCCATGGTCCGCAACATGGGCATCGCCCGTGACCTCGGCTACCTCAAGGTGCCGGGCGGCCTGGTCGTCGACGTGAAGACGCTGGACGACCTGCCGGACGAGGACGTGGTGCTGGTCTGCACCGGTTCGCAGGGCGAGCCGATGGCCGCGCTGTCGCGGATGGCCAACCGGGACCACCAGATCCGCATCGTCGAGGGTGACACGGTCATCCTGGCGTCGTCGCTGATCCCGGGCAACGAGAACGCGGTCTACCGGGTCATCAACGGCCTCACCCGGTGGGGCGCCGACGTCGTGCACAAGGGCAACGCCAAGGTGCACGTCTCGGGCCACGCCTCGGCCGGCGAGCTGCTGTACTTCTTCAACATCTGCAAGCCGCGCAACCTGATGCCGGTCCACGGCGAGTGGCGCCACCTGCGGGCGGTCTCCGACCTCGGGCAGAAGACCGGCATCTCGAAGGACCGCATCGTCCTCGCCGAGGACGGCGTGGTCGTCGACCTGGTCGACGGCGTCGCCAAGATCGCCGGCAAGGTCCAGGCCGGGTACGTGTACGTGGACGGCCTCTCGGTCGGCGACATCACCGAGGGCTCGCTCAAGGACCGCCGGATCCTCGGCGAAGAGGGCATCATCTCGGTCTTCCTGGTGGTGGACTCCGCCACCGGAAAGATCGTCGGCGGCCCCAACATCCAGGCCCGCGGCTCCGGCATCGAGGATGACGCCTTCGGGCCGGCGATCCAGAAGATGCAGGACGCGCTGTCGAAGTCCGCGCAGGACGGCGTCATCGAGCCGCGTCAGGTGCAGCAGCTGGTCCGCCGGGTGCTCGGCAAGTGGGTGTCCGACACCTACCGCCGCCGCCCGATGATCCTGCCGGTCGTGGTCGAGGTCTGACCGCTCCGCAGGCCAGGTCCCGTTTCACCGGGTGCCCCCGCCGGACGTCCCCAGACGTCTCCGGCGGGGGCACCCGTGCGTAAATCGGACGACAACGGACAGAGAGATTGTTAGGTTCTACGCCCATGCGACCGCTCGACGAGAACGAGATCCGCGCCTCCTTCGTGAACTGCTCCAAGGGCGAGGCAGGCAGGCTTTCCGTACCCAAGCCGCTCGACGCCGTCCGGTGGCCCGATCTCGACTACCTGGGCTGGCGCGACCCCGGAGCCCCGGATCGCGGATACCTCGTCGCCGAACTGGATGACCGCCTGGTCGGCGTCACCCTCCGGGCACCGAGCGGCCCGCGCAAGAGCTTCCTGCGCAGCAACCTCTGCTCCATCTGCGTGACCTCGCACGCAGGCTCCGGTGTGGCGCTGCTCACCGCCCGCAAGGCCGGCCCGGCCGGCCGCGAGGGCAACACCGTCGGCGCGTACCTCTGCGCGGACCTCGCCTGCTCGCTGTACGTACGCGGTCTGAAGCGGAGCGGCCAGGCCCAGCGCATCGAGGAGACCCTGACCCTGGACGAACAGCTCGCCCGGACCCGGGCCAATCTGGACGCATTCCTGGCCCAGGTCCTGGTTTGACCCTGCTGGTGGCGGCGTGTAGTGTCCTTCGAGTTGCCCTACGACTGAGTGGTGGCGGCGAACCCCCTGATCAGATGGTGTGGCGTTGTTTTGTGATGCCGTTTATCGGGAAATCGGCGGATTTGGCTTGTGAAGCTGGAATCCGCTAAGGTTTGAAACAGAACGAAGAACGAAGCGCCCGGAGGGTCCCGGTGAGGGTCCTGAAGGAAGTGTCCGTTCCTTGAGAACTCAACAGCGTGCCAAAAGTCAACGCCAA
>NZ_JBHFAB010000040.1:0-48209 GCF_042510955.1 Streptacidiphilus cavernicola | reverse complement strand
GCCTCTCGTTCTGCGGAGGGTCCGCGGCCTACGGGGGTTGCCGGGTGCGGGGTGCGGGGTGCGGGGTGCGGGGGTCTGCGGGAGGGGATCGGGGCCGGTGCGGTGCGGTGCGGTGTGTGGGGGCGGGGCGGGAGCCGGTGCGGCTCGGGGGCGGGTGCTGGCTGGTGGGGGTGCGCCCGGTCGCTGGGACGGGTGCGGGGCTCAGGGGCGGGGGCTCGGGCGTGGGCTTTGCTGTGGGTTCGGTGGCGTGGGCTCGGGTGCGGTGCTTGGGGGTGTGGTTCGGGCGTGGGGCTCAGGGGGTGGGGTTCGGGTGTGGGGTTCGCAGGTCGGGTTCGGGCGTTGGGGTGGGTGGTGGGGTTTAGATGTGGGCGGCGGTGTAGCCGACCTTCATCAGTCCTGCTTTGACTTTGATGGCGCGGATGGAGACGTCGCGTAGTGCGGACAGGTTGGTGACGTGGGTTCCTGCGCAGTTTTGGGTGTCCAGGTCTTCGATGGTGACTTGGCGCAGGCCGTGGTGGGTCTGGGTGGTTACTTTCAGTGCGGCGGCGATGGTGTGGGTGAAGTGGGTGTGCAGTTGTTCGGTCAGTGCTGCGCGGTCCACGGTGTGGTCGCCGATGTTGTAGTCGACGCGGGCCTGGCCGGGGAAGTGGCTGTTGCCGGTGTGTTGGAAGCCGTGCCGGCCCAGGTAGGCGTCCAGGAGGTGGCCGGCGGTGTGCAGGGCGGCGTGCAGTTTGCGTGTCTCCAGGTCGATCCGGGCGATCATCGGTCCCTGGGTCGGGAACCCGGCCCACCGGCCGTTGCCGCTCTGCCGCGCGTCGCCGGTTTCCGGCCGCCCGCCGCTGCCCAGCGGGTCGTTGGTGTCCGACCACCCGGTGGCCAGCGGGTGGTCGGTGTCGTGCTGCCCGTTGGTGTTGCAGCGTGCGCTGGTGTCCGGCTGCCCGTCGGTGTGGGGTTGGTGGTGGGTGTCGTGGGGTTCGAGGAGGACGAGGTCTGCGTGGCGGCGGATGCGGACCGGGTGGCCGTTCAGGGTGCCGGTGTCGTTGGGTTGTCCGCCGCCTTGGGGGTGGAAGATGTTGTCGGTCAGCGCCACCCAGGGGCGGCCGTCTTCTGCCTGGCCTGTGGCGAGGGGGGTGGTGGTGGTCTCGTCGAGGTAGGTGTCGGACAGGTAGAGGTGGTGCTGCACGGCGGGGCCTGCTTTCGGGTGCGTCCCGGGCCCGGGGCCCGGGTCGGGACCGGGGGTTGGGGCCTGAGGTCGGGACCGGGGTCGGGGTGCGGGGCCGGGGTGTGTCCTGGGCCGGGCCCGGGTCGGGACTGGGGGTCGGGGCCGGGTTCGGGGGTGTGGGGGGTTAGGACCAGGCGAAGATGGGTCCGCGGGCGGTGACGGCGATGAAGAAGGACAGGGTGACGCGGCGGCCGCCGCCGTGGACGGGGCGGACCAGGTGGTAGTTGCGGGGGTCGAACAGGACGGCGTCGCCCAGTGCGGCTCGTACCGAGACGCGGGGTTCGTGGGCGACCAGGGCGGGGTCGTAGCCGTAGCCCTGGCGGTGGTCCTCGTCGTGGGGGCTCCAGCGTCTGCGGTAGGCCACGGCCTCGCCGCCGCCGGCGGGGGTGGACAGGTGGCAGTTGAAGGCGAGTTGGGCGATGGGCTGCTGGTCCAGGATGCCGGTGAACTCGCGGACGACTTCGTCGAAGTGCATCCGGGCGCCGTGGTTGATCTCGCGGATCATTCCGGCGAACATCTCCTTGCCGCCGGAGCTGGCGGGTAGGACGGCCTCGCCCCAGGCGTCGCGGATGGTGTCCAGGGCGGCGGTCAGCGGGTCGGCGCCGTGCAGCAGGGTGGAGCGGGTGCGGGCGGACTGGGCGGCGTGGTCCCAGTACTCCTCGCGCAGGCGGCCCTGGCCGTAGAAGTCGTAGGCGGCCGGCCCGAGTTTGGCGATGCGGGGCTGGACCAGCTGCTCGTCGTAGCTGCCCATCGGGCAGGTCTGCAGGGACCGCATGATCTCGGTGCACTGCTCGGCGCTGAAGAAGTTCCGGATCCGCAGCGAGCCCAGGGAGCCCTGGGCCAGGCGGGTCAGCTGGTCGGCCGTCAGCCGGTCGGCGGTCTCGCAGTCGAACAGGACCGGGACCGGTGGGGCGCTGATCGTGGGGGTCGTCACGTCTGTCTCTCCTGTCAGCTCATCGCGGCGATCAGGCTGAGCGGACGCAGGTCGGTCCAGTGCTGCTCGATGTAGGCCAGGCATTCCTGGCGCGCGGCGTGGGCGTGGGCCACGGTCCAGCCGGCGGGCACGTCCAGGAAGGAGGGCCACAGCGAGTGCTGGCCCTCGCCGTTGACCAGGACCTGGTACTGCGCAGAGTCGTCCTCGAAGGGGTTCGTCACGTTCGTCCTCCGGTTGCAGCCGTATGTGGGGTCCCGCGGGGCCGACGACCGGCCTCCGCAGCGTCCACAAGCTAACCGACGATGACAGAACTTGTCTACAGCCATGACACAACCAGGATCAGGCCTGACAGAGCCCTCCGGACCGAAAACTCCGCCCAGTAAGGGCATCTCTGCTGTTTGACATGCTTCCTGATGCCAGGTCATGACAGAGTTGTCATCGAAATTGAGGTTGTGATGACAAAACTATGGACGGTTGTGTGGGTGGGTCGCTACGGTGATGCCACCGCGAACCGTTAGCCGTCCACTCTATGGAGCGACCAGGATGCCCGAGCGTCAGGACCACCCGATGCACCGTTGGAACGACACCGCGGCGCCGATTCCCGACCAGGACCTCGCCCGGGCCTTCCAGGCCCGGGTGGCGCAGTGCCCGCACGCCCCGGCGGTGGTCGGCGACGGTTTCGCTTTGACGTACCGGGAGTTGAACGGGCGGGTGAACCGTCTGGCGCACCGGCTGATCGCGGCGGGTGTGGGACACGAGACTGCGGTGGCGATGCTGCTGGAGCGGTCGGTGGACGTGGTGGTTGCCACGTTGGCGGTGGTCAAGGCCGGCGGTGTGTACGTGCCGCTGCCGGCCGGGTATCCGGTGGAGCGGATGGGCCTGGTGATGCAGGGGACCGGCGCCGCGGTGCTGCTGGTGGACCCCACCCACGCCGACCACCCGGTCACCGCCGCCGCCCGCACCGCGGGAGCAGCCCTGCTGGTGGTCGACGGCGAGGCCGGCCTGGCCGACCAGCCCGCACACGACCCGGACCTGCCGTGGCATCCGGACCAGTTGGCCTACGTCATCTACACCTCCGGCTCGACCGGGGTGCCCAAGGGCGTGGCGATCGGCCACCGCGCGGTGGTCTCGTACGCCGCGGACCGCTGGTTCGCCGGCATGGCGAAGGACCGGTTGCTGCTGCACTCGACCCATGCGTTCGACGCCTCGACCTATGAGGTGTGGGTGCCGTTGCTGAACGGTGCCGCGATCGTGCTGGCGCCGCCGGGGAAGCTGGACACCCGGGACTACGCCAGGATCATCACCGAGCACCAGGTCAGCACCGGGTTCTTCACCACCGCCCTGTTCAACGTCCTGGCCGACGAGATCCCCCAGGTCCTGGCCGGCATGCGGCAGGTGTGGACCGGCGGCGAGGCCTGCTCACCCCGCGCCATGCGCGCCATGCTCACCGCAGCCGCCGCCGCCAGACCCGGCACCACCGCCACCACCGTCCCCGCCGGATCCGGCACCACCCCCGACACCGCTGCCGGTTCGGCCACCGCCGCCGCCACCCCCGCCGCCGCGGCCCTCGCCGCCCCGGTTGCCGGGTCGGGCTTCCAGTTGGTGCACCTGTACGGGCCCACCGAGTGCACCGTCTACGCCACGGCCCGCCGGGTGCGCGAGGTGGCCGCCGATGCTACCGGGGTGCCGATCGGCGCACCGATGGACAACACCCGCCTGTACGTCCTGGACGACCAGCTGCAGCCGGTCCCGGTCGGGGTGCCCGGCGAGCTCTACATCGCCGGGTCGGGCCTTGGCCGCGGCTATATCGGCCGCCCCCAGCTCAGCGCCGAGCGCTTCGTCGCCGACCCGTTCGCCACCGCCGAACAGCCCGGTGCGCGGATGTACCGCACCGGGGATGTGGTGCGGTGGACCGCGGACGGCGAGGTGGACTTCGTGGGCCGGGTGGACGGGCAGGTCAAGATCCGCGGCTTCCGGATCGAGGTCGGCGAGGTCGAGGCGGCCCTGGCCGCCGACCCCGAAGTCGCCCACGCCGTCGTCCTGGTGCGCGAGGACCGCCCCGGAGACAAGCGCCTGGTCGGCTACTACACCATCGAACCCGGCACCACCGGCACCCCCGACGATGTCCGCGCACGCCTGGCCCGGACCCTGCCCGACTACATGGTCCCGCACGCCCTGCTCGCCCTGGACGCCCTGCCGCTGACCCCCAACGGCAAGGTCAACCGCCAGGCCCTGCCCGCACCCCAGTACCGGACCGGGGCCGGGGGCGCGGCGCGGACCCCCGAGGAGCAGATCCTGTGCGACCTGGTCGGCGAGGTGTTGGGCCTGGCCGACGTCGGACCCCAGGACGACTTCTTCGCCCTGGGCGGGCACTCGCTGTCCGCGACCCGGCTGGCCAACCGGATCCGTGCCCGGCTCGGCGCCGACCTTGCGGTACGGGACCTGTTCGGGGCCCCGACCGCCGCGGCCATGGCCGAACTGGTCGCCCGCAGCCAGGGTGTGGCCCGTCCCCGCCTGGCACCGCAGACCCGCCCCCCGGTCCTGCCGCTGTCCCATGCCCAGAGCCGCCTGTGGTTCCTGCACCGGATGCAGGGCCCCCACGCCGCCTACAACGTCCCGCTGGTGCTGCAGGTGGCCGGGACCCTGGAGGAGGACGCCCTGTCGGCCGCGCTCGACGACCTCGCGCTGCGGCACGAGAGCCTGCGCACCCTCTACCGGGACGGCGATACCGGACCCCAGCAGATGGTCCTGCCCAGCGCCCGGATCCCGCTGACGGTCCGTGACGTGGCAGCGGGGGAGGCGGTGGAGGGGCTGGTGGACACCGCTGCCCGGTCCTGCTTCGACCTGGCGGCGGACCTGCCGCTGCGCGCCTGGCTGTTCCGCACCGGTGCGAGCACCAGCACGCTGCTGCTGGTGGTGCACCACATCGCCGCCGACGGCTGGTCGATGGGCCCGCTGGGCCGCGACCTGGGGACCGCGTACGCGGCCCGGCTGGCCGGGCAGGCCCCCCGGTGGGAGCCGCTGCCGGTGCAGTACGCCGACTACGCCCTGTGGCAGCGCACCCTGCTCGGCCAGGCCGAGGACCCGGGCAGCCTTGCCGCCGTGCAGAGCGGCTACTGGCAGCAGGCGCTGGCCGGGCTGCCGCAGGAGCTCGACATCCCGCGCGACCGCCCCCGCCCCGCCGAGGCGAGCTACGCCGGCGCCGTGGTGGAACTGGCCCTGGACCCCGACCTGCACACCCGCCTGCTGGCCCTGGCCCGCGAGCACCAGGTCACCTTGTTCATGGTCCTGCAAGCCGCCCTCGCCGCCCTCTACACCCGCCTGGGCGCCGGCACCGACATCCCACTGGGCTCGGTGGTGGCCGGGCGCACCGACGAAGCACTGGACGACCTGGTCGGGTTCTTCGTCAACACCCTGGTCCTGCGGACCGACACCTCCGGCGACCCCAGCTTCGCCGAGCTCCTGGACCGGGTCCGGGCCACCGACCTGGCCGCCTACGCGAACCAGGACCTCCCCTTCGACCGCATCGTCGAGGCCCTGAACCCCACCCGCAGCCGCGCCCGCCACCCCCTGTTCCAGACCGCGGTCATCCTGCAGAACAACGCCGCCGCCGACTTCACCCTCGGTCCGCGCGCCACGGTCGCCTCCGCCGAGGTGCCCAGCCTGGCGGCCCAGTTCGACCTGTGCTTCAACGTCCTGGAGCGCCGGCTGCCGGACGGCAGCCCCCAGGGCCTGCGGCTGCAACTCGAGTACGCCACCGAACTGTTCGACCGCTCCAGCGCCCAGACCCTGGCCCAGCGGCTGGTCCGGCTGCTGGACCAGTTCGCCGACCGGCCCGACCTGCCCATCGCCGCCGCCGCACTGCTCTGCCCCCAGGAGCGGGCGCAGGTCCTGGACGCCTGGAACGACACCGCCCGGATCCTGCCGGCCACCACCGTGCCCGCCCTGCTGGCCGAACAGGCCGCCCGCACCCCCCACGCCCTGGCCGTGGAATGCGGCCCGGTCCAGCTCACCTACCACGACCTGGACACCAGGGCCGACCGTCTCGCCGCCGTGCTGCGGACCAGGGGAGTGGCCCCCGGCGACATGGTGCTGCTGGCCATGCCCGCCTGCGCGGACCTGGTGGTCGCGGTCACCGCCGTCCTCAAGGCCGGCGCCGGGTTCCTGCCGGTGGACCCGAAACTGCCCCAGGCCCGACTGGCCGCGGTCCTGGCCGACGCCGCCCCGACCGCGGTGCTCACCCAGCAGACCGCCCTGGACGCCCACCCGCCCCTGGCCGCCGCCCTGACCACCACCCAGACCGGCGCCCAGACCGCCCAGACCACCACCCAGACCGACACCCAGACCGGCGGTGCCCTGACTGGCACTCAGGTTGCCGCCCAGACCAACACTCTGACCGCCACTCAGACCACCGCCCAGACCGGTGCCCTGACCACCACTCAGGTCGCCGACACCCAGGCCGCTGCCCTGACCGGCCGGGCCGGTCCCGTGGTGCTGTGCCTGGACCGGCCCTGGGGCCCCGGGGTGCCCGGGCCGCTGCCGGTGCTGAGTGCGCAGAGCCTGGCCTGCGCGTTCTACACCTCCGGGTCCACCGGGCGTCCCAAGGGTGTGATGTTCGCCCACGGGCCGCTGCTGAACTACACGCTCACCATGGTCCAGGCCTTCGGCCTGGGCCCGGCGGACCGGATCCTGCAGGTCGCCTCGGTCGGCTTCGACGTCCTGCTGGAGGAGCTGCTGCCGGCCCTGGCGGCCGGCGCGACCGTGGTCGTGCCGAGTGAACCGGTCCTGAGCAGCGGGGTGGACCTGGCCGACTACGTGGCCGAGCACCGGATCACCGGCCTGGAGCTGACCACCGCCTACTGGCACGAGTGGGCCCACGCCCTGCACACCACCGGCCGGACCCTGCCTGCCGGGTTCCGGTTCGTGGCCACCGGCGGCGAGCGGATCCTGCCCGAGCGGCTGGCGGTGTGGCAGGACCAGCCCACCCGCCTGATCCACGTCTACGGGCTGACCGAGGTCTCCTGCACCTCCACCACCGCGATCCTCGGCGCCGCGGGCGGACGCGCCCAGGCGCTGGCCGCGCCGATCGGCCGCCCGCTGTGGAACACCCGCGCCTACGTCCTGGACGGGCAGCTGGGCCCGGTCCCGCCGGGCGTGCCGGGAGAGCTCTACCTGGGCGGCGGGGGCCTTGCCCGCGGCTACGTCAACCGCCCGGACCTGACCGCCGAGCGCTTCGTCGCCGACCCCTACGCCCTCTACCCCGGGGCGCGGATGTACCGCACCGGCGACGTGGTCCGCTGGACGACCGAAGGCGAACTGGAGTTCGTGGGCCGGGCGGACGAGCAGGTCAAGATCCGCGGCTTCCGGATCGAACTGGGCGAGGTCGAGGGCGCACTGGCCCAGCAGGAGCAGGTCGCCCAGGTCAAGGTCCTGGTCCGCGAGGACCGGCCCGGCGACAAGCGCCTGGTCGGCTACCTGGTCCCGGCCCCCGGCCCGGCACCGGACCCGGCCCGGCTGCGGGCCCGGCTGCTGGCCCTCCTGCCGCCCTACATGGTCCCCGACGCCCTGGTGCTGCTGGACGCCTTCCCGCTCAGCCCCAACGGCAAGGTCGACCGCAGGGCCCTGCCGGTCCCCGACTACCCCGCCGCCAGCGGCTGCGGGCGCGCGCCGCGCACCCTGCGCGAGGAGATCCTGTGCACGCTGTTCGCCGACGTCCTGGGACTGCCCGCGGTCGGCGTCGACGACAACTTCTTCGACCTGGGCGGCCACTCCCTGCTGGCGACCCGGCTGGTCAACCGGATCCGGGCCGCCCTTGGCCTGGAGGTGGCCCTGAGCGCCCTGTTCGAGTCCCCGACCGTTGCCGGGCTGTCCACCCTGCTGGAGGACGGCGCCACCCGCCCGGCCCTGACCGCGGGCACCCGGCCCGCGGTCCTGCCGCTGTCCTCCGCCCAGCAGCGGCTGTGGTTCCTGACCTGCCTGGAGGGCCCCAGTGACACCTACAACATCCCGATGGTCCTCACCCTTCAGGGCCAGGTCGACACCACGGCACTGGCCGCGGCCCTGGGCGACCTGGCTGACCGGCACGAGACCCTGCGCACGGTGTTCCGGCCGGTGCACGGGGAGCCGCTACAGACCGTCCTGCCCGCCGGACACACCCACCCCACGCTGACGGTCCGCGACGTGGCGGCGGGGGAGGAGCTGGAGGGGCTGGTGGACACCGCCGCCCGGTCCTGCTTCGACCTGGCAGTGGACCTGCCGCTGCGCGCCTGGCTGTTCCGCACCGGTGCGCAGCAGAGCACGCTGCTGCTGGTGGTGCACCACATCGCCGCCGACGGCTGGTCGATGGGCCCGCTGGGCCGCGACCTGGCCACCGCCTACACCGCCCGACTCACCGGCCACACCCCCCGGTGGGAGCCGCTGCCGGTGCAGTACGCCGACTACGCCCTGTGGCAGCGCGCCCTGCTCGGCCAGGCCGAGGAGCCGGGCAGCCTGGCCGAACGCCAACTGGCCCACTGGCAGCAGGTGTTGGCCGACCTGCCGCAGGAGCTCGACGTCCCGCGCGACCGGCCCCGGCCCGCGGTGGCCACCCACACCGGCAGCGCGATCCACACCGCCTTCGACCCCGACCTGCACACCCGGCTGCTGGCGTTGGCCCGCGAGCACCAGGTCACCTTGTTCATGGTCCTGCAAGCAGGACTCGCCGCCCTGCTGACCCGGCTGGGCGCCGGCACCGACATCCCGCTGGGCTCGGTGGTGGCCGGGCGCACCGACGAGGCGCTGGAGGACCTGGTCGGGTTCTTCGTCAACACCCTGGTGCTGCGGACCGACACCTCCGGTGACCCCAGCTTCGCCGAGCTGCTGGACCGGGTCCGGGCCACCGACCTGGCCGCCTACGCGAACCAGGACCTCCCCTTCGACCGCATCGTCGAGGCCCTGAACCCCACCCGCAGCCGCGCCCGCCACCCCCTGTTCCAGATCGCGCTGACCTACGAGGACACCGCCGAGGCCAGCATCGAGATCCCGGGCCTGACGGCGCACACCGAACCGACCCGGTTCCGCTCGGCCAAGTTCGACCTGACGTTCTTCGTCAAGGAACGCCCCCCGGTCCAGGGCGCCCCCGACGGCATCGAACTCAAGGTCGAGTACGCCGGCGACCTCTACGACCACGCCACCGTCGAACACCTCGCCCAGCGCCTGATCCGGTTCCTGGACAGCCTGGCCGCCGACCCCGCCGCCCCCCTCAGCAGCGCCCAGGTCCTGGCCGCCCCGGAACGGGCCCTGCTGCTGGACGCCTGGAACGACACCGCCACCCCCTTCCCCGACCAGGACCTCGTCCGGGCCTTCCAGACCCAAGTAGCACAGACCCCGCACGCCCCGGCCGTGGTCGGCGACGGCTTCACCCTGACCTACCAGGAGCTGAACCAGCGGGTGAACCGTCTGGCGCACCGGCTGATCGCGGCGGGTGTGGGACACGAGACCGCGGTGGCGATGCTGTTGGAGCGGTCGGTGGACGTGGTGGTCGCCACGTTGGCGGTGGTCAAGGCCGGTGGTGTGTACGTGCCGTTGCCGGCCGGGTATCCGGTGGAGCGGATGGGCCTGGTGATGCAGGGGACCGGCGCCGCGGTGCTGCTGGTGGACCCCACCCACGCCGAGCACCCGGTCACCGCCGCCGCCCGCACCGCGGGAGCAGCCCTGCTGGTGGTCGACGGCGAGGCCGGCCTGGCCGACCAGCCCTCCTGCGACCCGGACCTGCCCGCGCACCCGGAGCAACTGGCCTACGTCATCTACACCTCCGGCTCCACCGGCACCCCCAAGGGCGTCGCCATCAGCCACCGCGCCGTGGTCTCCTTCGCCGCGGACCACTGGTTCGCCGGCACAGCCGATGACCGGCTGCTGCTGCACTCCACCCACGCCTTCGACGCCTCCACCTACGAGGTGTGGGTGCCGCTGCTGAACGGCGCCGCGATCGTGCTGGCGCCGCCGGGGAAGCTGGACACCCGGGACTACGCCAGGATCATCACCGAGCACCAGGTCAGCACCGGGTTCTTCACCACCGCCCTGTTCAACGTCCTGGCCGACGAGATCCCCCAGGTCCTGGCCGGCATGCGGCAGGTGTGGACCGGCGGCGAGGCCTGCTCACCCCGCGCCATGCGCGCCATGCTCACCGCAGCAGCCGCCGCCACCGGACCCGCCACCACCCCCACACCCACCACACCCACCGGACCCGACACCGGCACCACCCCCGCCTCCGCCTCCGGACCGGGCTGCCAGCTGGTGCACCTGTACGGGCCCACCGAGTGCACCACCTTCGCCACCGTGCGCCGGGTCCGCGAGGTCGCCGCCGACGCCACCGGGGTGCCGATCGGCGCACCGATGGACAACACCCGCCTGTACGTCCTTGACCCCCACCTGCAGCCGGTCCCGGTCGGGGTGCCCGGCGAGCTCTACATCGCCGGATCCGGCCTTGGCCGCGGCTATATCGGCCGCCCCGACCTGACCGCCGGCCGCTTCGTCGCCGACCCCTTCACCGACCGGCCCGGTGCGCGGATGTACCGCACCGGGGATGTGGTGCGGTGGACGGCGGACGGCGAGGTGGACTTCGTGGGCCGGGTGGACGGGCAGGTCAAGATCCGCGGCTTCCGGATCGAGGTCGGCGAGGTCGAGGCGGCGCTGGCCGCCGACCCCGAAGTCGCCCACGCCGTCGTCCTGGTGCGCGAGGACCGCCCCGGGGACAAGCGCCTGGTCGGCTACTACACCGTCGAACCGGGCACCACCGGCACCCCCGACGATGTCCGCGCACGCCTGGCCCGGACCCTGCCCGACTACATGGTCCCGCACGCCCTGCTCGCCCTGGAGGCCCTGCCGCTGACCCCCAACGGCAAGGTCAACCGCCAGGCCCTGCCCGCACCCCAGTACACGGCGGCCACCGAGCGGCGCGCCCCGCGCGATGACCGCGAGAAGACCCTGTGCGCCCTGTTCGCGGACCTGCTGGGGCTGGACCCGGACCAGCAGGTCGGCATCGACGACAACTTCTTCCACCTGGGCGGCCACTCCCTGCTGGCCACCCGCCTGGCCAACCGCATCCGCACCCAGCTCGGCACCGACCTTGCCGTCAGCGCCCTGTTCGAAGCCCCGACCGTGGCCGCACTGGCACAGCGGATCAGCACCGCCCCACCCACCACCGGTGCCCGACCGGTGCCCGCCCGCCCCGCCCTGCGCCCCCGCGTCCGGGCCTGAACCGCCCGACCCCGCCGAGGAGACCCGTTCCGATGACACTGCCCCTCTCGTACGCCCAGCAGCGGCTGTGGTTCCTGCACCAGATGGAGGGCCCCAGCCCCACCTACAACCTGCCGCTGGCGCTGCGCCTGACCGGGCCCTTCGACTGGCACGCGCTGGCCGACGCCCTGGCCGACGTCGCCGCCCGGCACGAGGTGCTGCGCACGGTCTACCGGCAGGACGAGGAGGGCGAGGAGCCGGTCCAGGTGATCCTGCCCGACGTGCGCCCCCGGCTGACCCTGGTCGGCAAGGTGCCCGAGGAGCGGCTGCTGGAGGACCTGACCCAGGCCGCCCGCTACGCCTTCGACCTGTCCACCGAGGCGCCGATCCGCTGCTGGGTCTTCCAGCTCTCCGCGCAGGAGCAGGTGCTGCTGCTGGTGGTGCACCACATCGCCGCCGACGGCTGGTCGCTGGGCCCGCTGGCCCGCGACCTGGCCACCGCCTACGGCGCCCGGCTGGGCGGTACGGCCCCGCAGTGGCAGGACCTGCCGATCCAGTACGCCGACTACGCGCTGTGGCAGCGCGACCTGCTGGGGGACCCCGGGGACCCCGGCAGCGTGGCCGAACGCCAGCTGGACCACTGGCGCACCGCCCTGGCCGGGCTGCCGCAGGAACTGGAGCTGCCCGCCGACAGACCCAGGCCCGCGGTGCCCAGCCACCAGGGCAGAATCGTCCGGCTCGCGGTCGACGCGGACACCCACGCCCGGCTGCTGACCACCGCTCAGGGCCTCGGCGCGACGCTCACCATGGCGGTTCAGGCCGCCGTCGCCACGCTCTACACCCGCCTGGGCGCAGGCACCGACATCCCGCTGGGCTCGGTGGTGGCCGGGCGCACCGACGAGGCGCTGGACGACATGGTCGGGTTCTTCGTCAACACCCTGGTGCTGCGCACCGACACCTCCGGGGACCCCAGCTTCGCCCAGCTGCTGGAGCGGGTCAAGGACACCGCCCTGGCCAGCTACGACCAGCAGGACCTGCCCTTTGACCGGATCGTGGAGGCGCTGAACCCCAGCCGCTCGCTGGCGCGCCACCCGCTGTTCCAGACCATGGTCGCGCTGCAGAACAACGCCGCCGAAGGCTTCGCCCTGGCCGGGCTGGAGGTCGCCGCCCAGGAGATCCGCGCCGGGATCTCCCAGTTCGACCTCGCCATCACCCTGAACGAGGACTACACCGCCGACGGCGCGCCCCAAGGGATCACCGGGTGGATCGAGTACAGCACCGACCTGTTCGACCAGGGCACCGCCCAGGGCTACGCCGACCGCCTGGCCGCGGTGCTGCGCTTCGCCGCCGCCACCCCCCACGCCCCGATCAGCGCCGCCGACCTGCTCGACCCGCAGGAGCAGCACCAGGTGCTGACCCTGTGGCAGGGACCGGACGCGGAACCGCCGCAGACCTCGGTCCCCGAACTGTTCCGGGCCCAGGCGCTGCGGGAGCCCGAGGCGGTCGCGGTCTCCTTCGCGGGCCGCACCCTGAGCTACCGCGACCTGGACGCGGCCTCGGACCGCCTGGCCGGCCGGCTGCGGGCGCTGGGGGTGGGCGCCGAGACCCGGGTCGCGGTGCTGCAGGAACGTTCCCTGGACCTGGTCGTCTCGCTGCTGGCGATCCTCAAGGCCGGCGGCACCTACCTCCCGATCGACCAGCGTGCCCCGGTCGCCCGGATGGCCGCCGTGCTCGCCGACACCGGTGCGGCCCTGCTGCTCACCGACGAGCCGATGGACCGGCACCCGGTCCTGGAGCAACTCCCGCAGCACACCGCCCACCTGACCCTGGATGCGGCCCAGGCGCACGGAGCCCCGGTCGCCCCGCTGCCCGCCACCGCCCCGCACCCGGACCAGCTCGCCTACCTGATGTACACCTCGGGTTCCACCGGGACCCCCAAGGGCATCGGCATCACCCACCGCGACCTGGCCGCGTTCGCCGCCGACCGCTGCTGGCAGCGCCCGCCCGAGCGGATCCTGCTGCACGCCCCGGTCGCCTTCGACGCCTCGGTCTACGAGCTGTGGGTGCCGCTGCTGACCGGCGGCACCGTGGTGGTCGCCCCGCCCGGCACCCTGGACGCCGCCGCGATCGCCGCCCTGATCCGGGCCGAACAGCTGACCAGCGTGCTGCTGACGGCCGGCCTGTTCCGGGTGGTCGCCGAGGAGGCCCCGGAAACCTTCGCGGACCTGCGCGAGGTCCTGACCGGCGGCGACGTCATCCCGCCCGGCGCGGTCCAACGGGTCCTGGACCACTGCCCGCACACTTGGGTGCGCCCCACCTACGGGCCCACCGAGACCACCCTGTTCGCCACCCAGCACCTGCTGCGGGCCCCGCACCGGGTCGGCGCCACCGTCCCGATGGGCCGCCCCATGGACGGCATGCGCGCCTACGTCCTCGATGCCCGGCTGCGCCCGGTCCCGCCCGGGGTCACCGGCGAGCTGTACCTGGCCGGCCTCGGCCTGGCCCGCGGCTACGAGAACCGGCCCGGCCTGACCGCCGCCCGCTTCACCGCCGACCCCTTCGACCCCGCCGCGGGCGGGCGGATGTACCGCACCGGCGACCTGGCCCGCTGGACCGCGGGCGGGCTGCTGGACTTCGTCGCCCGCGCGGACGGGCAGGTCAAGCTGCGCGGCTTCCGGATCGAGCCGGGCGAGATCGAGCTGGTCCTCTCGCGCGTCCCCGGTGTGGCCCAGGCCGCGGTCCTGGCCCGCGAGGACCGGCCCGGCGACAAGCGCCTGGTCGGCTACCTGGTCCCGGCCCCCGGCGCCGTGCTGGACCTGGCCGAGCTGCGGGCCCAGGCCGCCGCCGTGCTGCCCGAGTACATGGTCCCCTCCGCGTTCGTGCTGCTGGACGCCCTGCCGCTGACCGCCAACGGCAAACTGGACCGCCGGGCGCTGCCCGCCCCCGCGGCCACCGCCGCCCCGGCCGGACGGCCGCCGCGCACCGAGCGCGAGCGGGTGCTGACCGCACTGTTCGCCGACGTGCTCGCGGTGCCCGAGGTCTCCATCGACGACGACTTCTTCGACCTGGGCGGGCACTCGCTGCTGGCCACCCGGCTGGCCAGCCGGATCCGCGCCGCGCTCGGCGCCGAACTGAGCATCCGCACCCTGTTCGAGGCCCGCACCGTCGCCGCCCTGACCGGGCGCCTGGGGGTGGACGACAGCCGCCCCGCCCTGGTGGCCGGACCCCGCCCGGAGCACACCCCGCTGTCCTTCGCCCAGCAGCGCCTGTGGTTCATGCACCGCCTGGAGGGCGCCAGCGCCCTGTACAACCTGCCGATGGTGCTCCGGCTGACCGGCCCCCTGGACCAGGGCGCCCTGGCCGCGGCCCTGGGCGACCTGAGCGGGCGCCACGAGGTGCTGCGCACCGTCCTGCGCGAGGGCGACGGGGAGCCGCACCAGGTCGTGCTGCCGCAGGCCGGGATCACGCTGACGCTCCACCCGACCACCGAGCAGCAGCTCGACCAGGACCTGGCCCAGGCCGCCGGGTACGCCTTCGAACTCGCCGACGAACTGCCGGTCAAGGCGCAGCTGTTCGTCCTCGGGCCGCAGGAGCACGTCCTGCTGCTGCTGGTGCACCACATCGCCGCCGACGGCTGGTCGATGGGCCCGCTGGGCCGCGACCTGGCCACCGCGTACGCGGCCCGCCTGGCCGGGCAGGCCCCCCGGTGGGAGCCGCTGCCGGTGCAGTACGCCGACTACGCCCTGTGGCAGCGCGCCCTGCTGGGTGACCCCGAGGACCCCGGCAGCCTTGCCGCCGCGCAGAGCGGCTACTGGCAACAGGCCCTGGCCGGGCTGCCGGACGAGCTGGAACTGCCGGCCGACCGGCCGCGCCCGCCCACCCCCAGCCACGCCGGAGCACTGGCCGCCCTGGAACTCGACCCGCACCTGCACACCCGCCTGCTGGCGTTGGCCCGCGAGCACCAGGTCACCTTGTTCATGGTCCTGCAAGCCGCCCTCGCCGCCCTCTACACCCGGCTGGGCGCAGGCACCGACATCCCACTGGGCTCGGTGGTGGCCGGGCGCACCGACGAAGCACTGGACGACCTGGTCGGGTTCTTCGTCAACACCCTGGTCCTGCGGACCGACACCTCCGGCGACCCCACCTTCACCGAGCTCCTGGACCGGGTCCGCAACACTGACCTGGCCGCCTACGCGAACCAGGACCTCCCCTTCGACCGCATCGTCGAAGCCCTCAACCCCACCCGCAGCCGCGCCCGCCACCCCCTGTTCCAGACCACCCTGGTACTGCAGAACAACGCCGCCGCCGACTTCACCATGGCCGGCCTGACGGTGAGCGACCAGAACCCCGCGGTCGCGGTCTGCCAGTTCGACCTCCAGGTCAACCTCACCGAGACGTTCACCCCCGACGGCGCACCGGCCGGCCTCAGCGGCGCGGTGGTCTACGCGACCGACCTGTTCGACCAGCCCACCGTCCAGGCCCTGGCCGACCGGCTGACCCGGCTGCTGGCCGCGGCCACCACCGACCCCGGGCAGCCGCTCAGCCGCCTGGACCTGCTCACCGCACCGGAGCGCACCGACCTGCTGCGCACCTGGAACGGCCCCCCACGCCCCGTGCCCCGACACAACCTGGCCCACCTGGTCCAGGCCCACGCCGCCACCGCCCCCGACGCCCCCGCGGTCACCTCCGCGACCGAGCACCTGACGTACGCGCAGCTCAACGCGCGGGCCAACCAGCTCGCGCACCGGCTCTCCCGCCTCGGCGTTGGCCCCGACCGGGCCGTCGCCACCCTGCTGGAGCGCTCGGCCGACCTGGTCGCCGCCACCCTGGGCGTCATCAAGGCCGGCGGCGCCTACGTCCCCCTGCCCGCCGGCTACCCGCTCGAACGGATGCGTTTCGTGCTGGAGGGCACCGGGGCCCGGGTCCTGGTCGTGGACGCCACCACCCGCGACCACGACCTGGTGCACCAAGAACGCGCCCGCGGCACCACCGTGCTGGACCTGGCCGACCCCTCCCTGCGCACCGAGCCGACCCACAACCCGGACATCGCGATCAGCCCGGACCACCTGGCCTACGTCATCTACACCTCCGGCTCCACCGGCACCCCCAAGGGCGTGGCGGTCACCCACCGCAACATCGCCGACCTGGGCGCGGACGCCTGCTGGCAGGACGGCGCCCAGCAGCGGGTCCTGATGCACGCCCCGCACGCCTTCGACGCCTCCAGCTACGAACTGTGGGTCCCGCTGCTGAACGGCGGCCAGATCGTGGTCGCCCCGCCCGGATCCCTGGACACCCGCCAGTACGCCCAGGTGATCACCGAGCACCAGGTCACCTCGGCACTGTTCACCCCGGTGCTGTTCACCCTGATGGCCGAGGAGGAGCCGGCCGCGCTGGGCCGGCTGCGCCAGGTGTGGACCGGCGGCGACAACGTCCCGGTCAGCGCCGTCCAACGGGCCATCGACAGCTGCCCCGACACCCAGGTGGTGGCGACCTACGGACCCACCGAGACCTCGGTGGTCTGCTCCTGGCACCCGATGCGGGCCCCGCACCGGCTGGGCCGCTCGGTGCCGATCGGCCAGGCCATGGACAACACCCGCCTGTACGTCCTTGACCCCCGCCTGCAGCCGGTCCCGGCCGGGGTGCCCGGCGAGCTCTACATCGGCGGACCCGGCCTGGCCCGCGGCTACCTGGGCCTGCCCGCGCTGACCGCCGCCCGCTTCACCGCCGACCCGTTCACCGACGAGCCCGGCGCCCGGATGTACCAGAGCGGCGACATCGTGCGCTGGACCGGCAACGGGGTCCTGGAGTTCGTGGGCCGGGCCGACGGGCAGGTCAAGGTCCGCGGCTTCCGGATCGAACTGGGCGAGGTCGACCAGGCCCTTGCCGCCGACCCGGACCTGGTCCAGGTCGCGGCGGTGGTCCGCGAGGACCGCCCCGGCGACCGGCGGCTGACCGCCTACCTGGTCCCCGCACCCGGCCGGAGCCCGGACCTGGCCGCACTGCGCACACGCCTGGCCGCCCGGCTGCCGGACTACATGGTCCCCTCCGCGTTCGTGCTGCTGGACGCCCTGCCGCAGACCCCCAACGGCAAACTGGACCGCACCGCACTGCCCGCCCCCGTAGCCGCCGGCGCCCCGGCCGGACGGGCCCCGCGCACCGCACGCGAGGAACTGCTCTGCGGCCTGTTCGCGGACGTGCTGGGCCTGGCCGAAGTCTCCGTCGACGACGACTTCTTCGCCCTGGGCGGGCACTCGCTGCTGGCCACCCGGCTGGTCAACCGGATCCGCCGGGCCGTGCACGCCGACTTCGCGCTCGCCGACCTGTTCGCGGCGCCCACGGTGGCCGCCCTGGCCGCGGCCATCGGCCAGGACACCCACGGCAGGCCCGGGACAGCAGCCGGGGCAGCGGCAGAGGACCAACTGGACCAGCAGGACGGCACCTTCGAGACCGTGCTGCCGCTGCGGCCCGACGGCGACCAGGCCCCCCTGTTCTGCATCCACCCCGGCGGCGGCATGGGCTGGTGCTACGCCGGCCTGACCCGCCACCTGGACCCGGACACCCCGCTCTACGCCTTCCAGTCCCGCGGACTGGCCCGCACGGTCCAACTCCCGGACAGCGTCGAGGAGATCGCCGCGGACTACCTGCGCGAGATCCGCCGGATCCAGCCGCACGGCCCCTACCGCCTGGCCGGCTGGTCCTTCGGCGGCGCGGTGGCGCACACCATCGCCGTGCTGCTGCGCACCGCGGGCGAACAGGTCGACCTGCTCGCACTGCTGGACTCCTACCCCGGCGGCTCCAACGGCGAGCACCAGGTCATGGACGAACGCTCGGTCCTGCAACTGGCCTTCGACGGCATCGACGTCCTGGAAGGCACCACCGACACCGGGACCGGGACCGGGGTGCCGGTCGACCCGGCCCGGGTGCTGCAGCTGCTGCGGGAACGCGGCAGCATCCTGTCCGGCCTGGACCAGCGCACCGTCCAGGCACTGATGGCGGTCACCGTCAACAACGTCCGGCTGATGCGGGCCTTCACCCCGCAGCCCTTCGACGGCGAGGTGCTGTTCTTCCAGGCCGGCCGCGAGGGCCTGACCACCGATCAGGCGGCCGGGCTGTGGCGGCGCCACGTGGCCGGATTCGACCACCACGTGGTCGACGCCACCCACGCCGACATGACCAGCCCCCAGGCCCTGGACCAGGTCGGCCCCCGGATCGCCGACCGCCTCGCCGCCCCCCGCACCACCACCCCCCACCCCCACCTGACCCTCACCGCCTGAACCCACCCCACCCGCACCCCGCCCCCGCCCGCACCCCGCCCGCACCCCGCCCGCACCCCGTCCCGCCGGCACCCCGCCCGCGCCCGAGGCGCCCCACGCACACCCACCCCGCCTGTCCCTCCTCCGCGCACCCCAGGAAGCCCCGTGTCCGCTCAGACCCCGCTCGCCCCACCACCCCAAGGAGTCCCCGTGTCCGCCCAGACCCTGTACGCCCCCGCCCCGGTCCACGAAGCCGACCTGCCGCCGCTGGTGACCACCGACGAGCTGACCGCCGCCGCGACCCCCGCCCCCGCCGCCCCCGCCCCGGGCGCGGGCACGGACACGGGCCGGGTGCACCGCTACCACCTCAGCCCGGCCGAGGCCGAGCAGGCGCGCCGGCTGGCCGCCCGCTGCCTGGCCGAGTACGGCAGGGTCGACAGCCCCCGCTTCCTGACCGAGGTCCGGGTGCTGGCCGCCGACCTGCCGCGCGGGCTGCGGATGGCGGTCAACACCGCCAGACTCGATGACCGCAAGCACGGCCTGGTCATCTCCGGCAACCCGGTCGACGGCCAGGAGCTGGGCGCCACCCCGGCCGGCTGGCAGTTCGCCGACACCCAGGCCTCGCGCGCCCACGCCTTCCTGATCATGCTCTACGGGGCGCTGCTGGGCGACGTGGTCTCCTGGGCCACCCAGCAGGACGGACGGATCGTCACCGACGTGGTGCCCGCGCCCGGCATGGAGGACAGCCTGGTCAGCTCCAGCAGCAGGACCGAGCTGGGCTGGCACACCGAGGACGCGTTCTCCCCCTGCCGGGCCGACTACGTGGGCCTGTTCTGCCTGCGCAGCCCGGAGCTGACCGCCACCACCATCGGCCACCTGGACCTGCGGGCCCTGCCCGCCGCCGTGGAGCAGGTGCTGCGCCAGCCGCGGTTCCAGATCATGCCCGACACCTCCCACGACGCCGCCCTGAACACCGACCACGACCGGTCGGGGCGCACCGACGCGTTCGAGCGCCTGGAACGCGTGCGCCGCAAGCCACCCCAGATCCCGCTGATCGAGGGCCACCGCCAGGCGCCGGTGCTGCGCATCGACGGCGACTTCGTCTCGGCCGCCGAGGGGGACCAGGAGGCGGCTGCGGCACTGGCCTGGCTCAAGGACCACCTCAGCGCCAGCCTCTACGACTTCCCGCTGGCGCCGGGCGACGTCGGCTTCATCGACAACCGCAACGTGGTCCACGGCCGCCGCCCCTTCCGCCCCCGCTACGACGGCACCGACCGCTGGCTCAAGCGGATCAACATCGTCGCCGACCTGCGCCGCACCCGCCCCGGTCGTTCCAGCACCACCACCCGCGTGATCGGCTGACCCTCAACTCCCTTGGAGATTCCATGACTTCCGACTCCACCCGGCCCGCGGACCTGCACCGGGCAGCCTCCCAGGCGCTGGGTGACATCGAGCCGGCCCTCCTTGAGGACTGGTTCCGCAGCCGCTACTTCGACGCCAGGATCGACATCTCCAGCTCGGGGATGCAGAACTACTCGCTGGGCCAGCTGCGCTCCATGCTGGGGGTGAGCGTGGGGGAGCTGGACGGCCTGCCGTTCCGCGACAGCCCCACCCTGGGCTGCGAACCGCTGCGGGCCGCCATCGCCGCCCGCTACGCCCCGACCAGGTCCGAGCGGGTGATGGTCACCCACGGCTCGACCGAGGGCATCTTCCTGGCCCTGTCCGCGATCGTGCGGCCCGGCGACGAGGTCGTCGTCCTCAGCCCGGTCTACCAGTCGCTGTCCTCGGTGGCCGCGGCGCTGGGCGCGACCCTGCGGATCTGGGAGCTGTCGCCCGCCGAGGGCTTCGCCCCCGACCTTGACCGGCTGGCCGCCCTGATCAACCCCAGGACCAGGGCGGTGGTGGTCAACTTCCCGCACAACCCCACCGGGGCGATGCTGGACCCCCAGGGCTACCACCGGCTGCTGGAACTGGTCGAGAAGGCCGGCTGCTACCTGTTCTGGGACGCGGCGTTCGGCGAGCTGGTCTACGACGCCGCCCCGCTGCCGGACCCGGCCGCGCTCATGGAGCGGTGCGTCTCCTTCGGCACCATGTCCAAGGCGTTCGGGCTGCCCGGACTGCGGATCGGCTGGTGCATCGCCCCGCCCGACGTGCTGGCCACCATGGTCAAGCTGCGCGACTACGTCACCATCAGCACCTCGCCGCTGAACGAGCTGCTGGCCACCCGGGTGATGGAGCGGGTCGAGACGGTGGTGGGCCCGCTGCGCGAACAGGCCAGGTTCAACCGGCTGCTGCTCAGCGCCTGGGCGGCCGAGCACCCGGACCTGGTCTCGCTGCCGATGCCGCACGGCGGGGTCAGCGCCTTCCCGGCGCTGCCGCGCGGGGTGGACACCATCGCCCTGTGCGACAAGCTGCTGGACGAGCACGGGGTGCTGCTGGTCCCGGGCCTGTGCTTCGGCCACCCGGACCGGGTCCGGCTGGGCTTCGGCGGCCCGACCGACGACCTGCAGGCCGGACTCGAGGCGGTGTCCACCGCCGCCGCCGAACTCCTGGCCCCCCTCCCGGCCCGCTGAAACACCCCGCACCAAGGCCGTGCCCGGCCACCCCGGAACCCCCGGCCCCGGGCACGGCCTTCCGCGCCTCGGCCTGCGCGCCCGGCCGCGTCCGCGGGGGCTGTGCGTTCGGGCGGCGCCCGCGCGGGTCAGCGGTGTGCGCCCCCGTGGCTCCGCGCCCGTGCCTCCGCGTCTGTGCCCGGCCGAGTCCGCGGGGGCCGTGCACCTATGCGTTCGCGTGGTGCCCCTGCGGGCCGGCGGCGTGCCTCCGCGCGCCTGCGCCTGCGCCTGCGGGGGTTCAGCGGGTGGTGGGCAGCCAGCCGTCCTGGACCGCGTGGACCCCGGCCTCGAAGCGGCTGCGTGCCTGCAGCCGTTCCATCAGCTCGGCCGCGATCCGCCGTGCGGTCCGCGGCGAGACGCCCATCCGCTTGGCGATGGCCTCGTCGGTGAAGCCCTGCGCGAGCAGCACCAGCACCGCCCGCTCCTGCGGCGGCATCCCGTCCTCGCTGGGGGCTGCTGCGCCCAGCGGGACCGCCACCGCCCAGATGCTCTCGAACAGCGCCACCAGCGCGGCCACCGTGCCGGCGCCGCGCAGGATCACCGCCCCGGCCCGCGCGTCGGCGGTGTCGATGGGCAGGATCGCCTGGCACCGGTCGGCGATGATCATGCGGATCGGCAGCACCGGCACGGTCCGCACCTGCCCGCCGCGCGCGCCCAGCCAGGTGACGTGGTCCAGGGTCGGCTGGTGGTTGCGGACGCTGTCCAGGTAGACCGTGCGCATCCGGACCCCGCGGTCCAGCAGCGCCGCGTTGGGGGCCCGGCTGGCCTCCAGGTCCGCGGCGGTGTGGGCGCCGCCGGGCGCGAAGGTGGCGAACTCCTCGCGGGCGTCCCTGGCCAGTTCGGCCAGCCGCTCGCGGATCGCCTCGGGCCCGATCAGCTGCTCGTAGCCGGCCTGGGCCGGCGGGGGCCGCAGCGCCGAGCACTCGGCGATCAGCTGCGCCGCGGCGGCGCGGGAGGCCTCGACCCGCATCTGCTGGGCCGCCAGGTCGGCCTGCTGGCGGGCGAGCAGCAGCTCCATCGCCATCTCCGGGCTGACCGGGCGGAACCCGGCGCCCTCCTGGAGCGAGGGTCTTATGATCGACAGTTCGCTGAGCCGGTCCAGGCCGCGGGTGCACTGCTCCTCGGAGATCTCCAGACGGGACGCGAGCTGGGCGACACCCTCCTGCGGGTGGCCGAGCATCGCCCGGTAGATCCTCTCCGCCTCCGCGTCGAGCCCTAGCACCTCCAACACGCCTGCTCCCCCTGTCGCATCGTCATATTCGGCGCGCTGATTCTAGGGACTTGACGGGTACCGCGCAGCTGGACGGTTTGTGCTATTGCACAAACCGTCCAGCTTGGGCGGTTGTAGCCGCATATAAACGGCTCGGAGGATGGGTGCATGTACCTCATCCATGTGCGACTGCGCGCTCCTGACGGTGCCTCACTGCCGGCCGACACCGCTGCCCTGGTCTCCGGGACCGCGGGCCCGGTGGACGGGCTCGAACACGTCTCGGTCCACGCCGACGCCGAGGGCGGCCCGGTGCTCGGGCTGTTCATGGCCGCTTCCGGTCTGGCCGAGGCGGAGAAGGCAGCCACCGAGCTGGCCGGCCGGGCCCTTGGGGCCAGCCCCGCCCTGTCCGGCTTCAGCGTCCTTGCCATAGGCGCGGTGCTCACCCCCGGCCCCTGGTGGGACGCGGACTGACGGCCCGCGTGGACGGCTTATGCCAGTGCATGTTCCGTCCAGCCGAAGGCCGTTCCCTCCGCCGCGGGGGTCGGTCAAAGTAGAGCCATCGGCAGGAACGAGAGCCGAAAAAGAACGGAAGTGAAAAAGGCCCGCCAGGGCCCGGGGAAAACCCCGATCCGTCGAATCAAGCAGACCAGGAGAAATCCGATGATGGCCACCCGTGTCGCAAAAATCGCCGCTTCCGTGATTATCGCCCTCAGCGGTGTTACGGCCGCAGTCGTCGTCACGGGTGGTTCGGCGCACGCGGCCCAGGTGGTCCGCGCCGACTCCGCGACTACCCCGACCAGCACCAACGCCGACTCCAGTGCTGCTCCGCAGGACGTGACCTGGGGCGGCTGAGCCCGACCGAACCACCGATCCACCGCAAGAAAAGTTATGTGAAGGAATATCGGCCGAGCAGGCCCCGGGCGCAGGCCCCGAATCGCAGAGAATCCAGATCCTCGTTAAGGAGAAATCCGATGCCGGCTACCCGTGTCGCAAAAATCGCTGCTTCTGTGGTTATCGCTCTCGGCGGTGTTGCGGCCGGAGTCGTCGTCACGGGTGGTTCGGCGCACGCGGCCCCGGTGGTCCGCGCCGACTCCTCGCCCGCCCCCACCGCCACCGCCCCTGCTACCAGCGCCGCCCCGCAGGACGTGACCTGGGGCGGCTGAGCCCCTGGCACCCCGCACGGCACGGACCCGTAACCGACTGACCCGGAAGGCAGAGATGAACCAGAACGTGGAGCCCCTCGACGAGGCCTCACTCCTCACGGATGCGCACGAGCGCGGCCTCGGCCAGGGCCTTCCAGGCCTCGGCGGCCAGGTCCAGGTTGCCGGAGGCCTGGAGCCGCTCGGCGATCGCCCGCAGCGCCGCGACGGCCGTGTCGCCCTGGCCCAGGCTGAGGGCGACCTGCTGGAACAGGATCTCCACGCTCATCCGGTCCTGCAGCGACAGTCCGGTCGGATCGTCCAGGACCTGACCGGCGAGCAGGGCGGCGCGGTCGCGGTCGCCCTGGTGGAAGGCGATGCGGGCGGCCAGGGCCTTGAGCTCTGCCTGGTGGCCGGCGGTGCCGTAGCGGCCCACGACTCCCTCGGCCTCGTGGAACCAGGTCAGGACCTGGCCGGTGACCTCCTGGCCGGACCGCAGGTGCAGCGAGACGGCCGCGGTGCGCAGCCGGCCCCAGGTCAGGATGTCGCGGTGGTCCGCGACGGCGAGCGCCTGGTGCAGCAGGGCCAGGCCCTGGTCGACGGCGCCCTGGCGGACGGCGACGGTCGCGGCGCTCCACAGGACCTGGACCCGCAGCGTCCCAAGCTCCTGTGGCGGGATCTGCTGGGCCAGCTCGGCATGCTGCGCGGCGTCCAGGAGCCGGCCGGCCTCGGCCTCGGCGGCGACCAGGGCGAGCAGCGCGCGGGCGATGTCCGCCCGAGGGACCTCCATGTGCTCCTCGCCGAGCGCGAGCGCCTGTCCTGCCACGGCCACGGACTGGTCGACCTCGCCGACCAGCCGCGCGCAGACTGCTAGTTCGGTCAGCGCCTTCATCCGCAGGGTCGGCGAGCCCAGCTCGTCCCCGACGGCCAGCAGCTGGCCCGCGGCCTGGCGGCGCTCGGGGTGCAGGCCCTGGAGCTCGTAGGCGCGGGCCAGGTTCCACAGCATCAGCCAGCGGGTCTCCGGGGCCAGTTGGTCCTGGGCCTCGTCCCTGGCCTCGGTCAGCGCGGCCACCGCGGCGTCGGGCCGGCCGTCCTCCAGGGCGGTGAGGCCCTCGGCGATCCGCTCGGCCGCCAGCTGCGGCGAGCGGGCCCGGAAGGTGTCCTCGGGCACCCCGAACCTCTCGGCGAAGTACTTGACCGCCTGCGGGGTCGGGGCGCGCAGCCCCGACTCCAGCCGGGAGACGTAGCTGGAGGAGACGCCCTGCCCGGACAACTGGGCCTGGGACAGGCCCCGGTCGCGCCGCAACTGGCCGACCAACTGGCCAAAGGCCGGCTGTTCCACGTACTTCATCGCTCCACCAGCCCCGAGTCAAGACGCAGGAGTAGCCGTGAGAACTTCCGTCCGGTCCGTCAGGGCCGCGGCCAGCACCCTCGACGAGGGTGAGTGGCCCTAGCGCGAGCCCCGTCCGTCCGACGTCCTCCGTGCCAGTTCGCGTCAGTGCAGATGACACGAGCATCGTCCCTCGTGGCACGGCGCGTCAAGCAGGGCGACCCGCAACCCACCATCACATGACAGAAAATGCCAGAGTGCTTGCCAAGATTTGTCATCACTGGTTAGCGTGATGGCACCGCCGGGGCCCCCGGGCCCGGCACCGACCACCGCCGAGGTTGAGCATGCTTACCGACACCAGACCCTCCCCCCTCCCCGCCCAGCGAACAGCCCTGCCCCGCCTGCTCGCGGTGGGCACGGCGAACCCCGCCACCAGCTACACGCAGGAGGACATCCTGCGCAGCTACCGCATCACCGACCCCACCGTGGTCTCGGTCTTCCGCAACAGCCACATCGACAAGCGCCACCTGACCCTGCCGCCGATCGGCCCGCACGGCGTGCCCGCCGCCGAGACCCAGGGCGAGCTGCTGCGCAAGCACCGCGAGACCGGGATCGAGCTGGGCGCCCAGGCGCTGCGCCGGTGCCTGGCGCAGATCGGCGCGGACGTGCAGGACCTGGGCTACCTGGTCTGCGTCACCTCGACCGGACTGCTGACCCCCGGCTTCAGCGCCCTGCTGATCAAGGAGCTGGGCATCCCGGTCACCTGCAGCCGCCTCGACGTGGTCGGCATGGGCTGCAACGCCGGCCTGAACGGCCTGAACCCCACCGCCGCCTGGGCCTCGCGCAACCCCGGCAAGCTGGCGGTGATGGTCTGCGTCGAGTGCTGCTCGGCCGCCTACGTCTTCGACGGGACCATGCGCACCGCCGTGGTCAACGGCCTGTTCGGCGACGGCGCAGCAGCCGTCGCGGTCATGGCCGCAGGCACGGTGGCACCCAAGGCCCCGCAGGTGCTGAAGTTCACCAGCCGGATCATCCCCGAGGCGCTCCAGGCCATGCGCTTCGACTGGGACGAGGACCACGGCAAGTACAGCTTCTTCCTGGACCGCGACGTCCCCTACGTGGTGGGCGCGCACGCCGAGGAGGCGATCGCAACCCTGCTGCGCGACACCGGACTGCGCCGCACCGACATCGCGCACTGGATCGTCCACTCCGGCGGCAAGAAGGTCATCGACGCGGTCAAGGTCAACCTCGGCCTGACCGCCCACGACGTGCGGCACACCACCTCGGTGCTGCGCGACTACGGCAACCTCTCCAGCGGCTCGTTCCTGTTCTCCCTGGACCGGCTGCGCGCCGAGCAGGCGGTGCGACCGGGCGAGTACGTGGTGCTGATGACCATGGGCCCCGGCTCCACCATCGAGAACGCACTGGTCCGCTGGTGAAGCGCACCCCCGCGCCCCCGCGCCCGCCCCGCCCGCCCGACCCCCGCACCCTCCCCGGCACCCCCACAGACAGGACCCCCGCGATGGCCAACCCGATCCAGCTCGCCGCCCCCAAGGCCGACTTCACCCTCACCATCGACGGCGCCCAGGCGCTGACGCTCGACCTGGTCGGCAGAGTCACCGCGACCTGCGGCACGGTCGAGGACGCCGACCACGGCGACACCCTGCTGGTGCGGCTCGGCGCCCACACCGAAGCCGCCGCCCAGCGCCACCAGCCCCCGGCCAACGTCCACCTGGTCAACAAGTGGGAACGCGCACTGCGCCGGCTCGAACGCCTGCCGGTGGCCACCGTCGCGGTGGCCACCGGATCCTGCCACGGCCCCAGCGCGGAGACCCTGCTGGCCACCGACTACCGCATCGCCGGAACCGACCTGCGGCTGCGGCTGCCCGAGACCGGCCAGTCCACCTGGCCCGGCATGGCGATCTACCGCCTGGCCCAGCAGCTCGGCGTCGCCAGGGCCCGCCAGATCGCCCTGTTCGGCCCGGAGCTGTCGGCCTGGCAGGCCCTGGAACTGGGCCTGGTCGACGAGGTCGCCGAAGACCCGCAGACCGCCCTGCGCGCCGCCCTGGACAACCTCGCCGGAGCCCGCGGCCGCGACGTCGCCGTGCGCCGCCGGCTGCTGATGGACGCCGCCAGCACCGACTTCGAGGAAGCCCTCGGCCCGCACCTGGCCGCGTGCGACCGCGCCCTGCGCCGGACCCAGGTCGCGTGAACCATGCCCAGAGACCTCGCCGAGCAGATCCGGGAGAACCTGATGACTGACGCACGCCCCCCCCGACGTCAGCACCGCCCCGCCCCGCTGCAGCCCCCCACCGCCCTGCCCCCCTTCAACGGCGTCTTCCCCGCCGACGCCACCCGCCTGGGCAGCCACCTCGGCCCGCTGCGCCACGCCCTGGACGCCCTGCCCGCCCGCCCCGACCGCACCCCCGACCAGCAGCGCAACGCCGAACAGCTGCTGCTGGCCGCACGCTCGGCCCGGGTCGCCTTCATGCGCACCCACGGCGAACGGCTGCACCGCGAACTGACCGACGGCGGCGCCCAGCCGCTGCGCCTGGACGCCCTGGCCGCAACCGCCGCCGGCCTGATCCCGGGACTTGCGCCGACCCGGGACCAGATCGCCGCCGAACGCCGCTTCGACCAGGTCGACAAGGACGGACACGAACTGGACCAGGGCATCGTGCTGTGGGGGATGCTGCGCTCACCCCAGGCCGGCACCCGGATCCTGGAGGCGATGCTCGCCCCCACCCCCCGCGCCCTTGCCCTGCTCCCGGACTTCTCCCGCACCGGCACCGCCCACCTGGGCACCGTGGCAGTGGTCCGCGACAACGGCATCGCCCACCTGACCCTCAACAACACCCGCTGCCTGAACGCCGAGGACGACCAGCTGGCCGAGGACCTGGAGACAGCGGTCGACCTGGCCCTGCTGGACCCGGGCACCCGGGTCGGGGTGCTGCGCGGCGGGGTGATGGACCACGCCCGCTACGCCGGGCGCCGGGTCTTCTGCTCCGGCATCAACCTCACCCGCCTCTACCACGGCCAGATCTCCCTGGTGGACTTCCTGCTGCGGCGCGAGACCGGCTACCTCCACAAGCTCGTCCGCGGCCTGCGGCTGCCCGGCGCCGACCCGCTGTCCCCCGACGCCCTGCACGAGAAGCCCTGGGTGGCCGCGGTGGACGCGCACGCGATCGGCGGCGGCATGCAGCTCCTGCTCGCCTTCGACCACGTCGTGGCCGAGGACACCGCCCAGTTCAGCCTGCCCGCCGCCGAGGAGGGCATCGTCCCCGGCGCCTCCAACTTCCGCCTCAGCAAGGTGATGGGCCCGCGCCTGGCCCGCCAGGTGATCCTGGGCGGACGCCGGATCCACGCCGACGAACCCCAGGCCCTGCTGTTCTGCGACCAGGTGGTCGCCCCCGAGCAGATGGACAAGGCCGTGGCCCAGGCCGCGGAAGCCCTGGACAACCCCTCGGTGGTCAGCAACCGCAAGATGCTCAACCTGGCCGACGAACCCCTCGACGCCTTCCGCGCCTACATCGCCGAGTTCGCCCTGGAACAGGCCAAACGCCTCTACAGCGCCGACGTGATCGCCAACCTCGAACGCACCTGGATCAACCGCACCCGCAAGGGGGCGTGACCGTGCCCGCCACCGCCACACCCCCCGGCACCGCACCGGCCGCCCTGGACCGCACCACCCTGCACGCCGCACTGGCGGACCCGGTCCTGGCCTCGATGAACTTCCTCAACGAGGTGATGGGCAGGTTCCCCGAGGCGATCTCCTTCGCCCCCGGCGCCCCGCACACCTCCTTCTACGACGAGATCGACGTCGCCCGCCACCTGGCCAGCTTCACCGAGCACCTGCGCCGCACCCGCGGCCTGCGCCCCGACCAGGCCCGCGACCGGCTGTTCCAGTACGGCCCGGCGGCCGGCGAGATCAACGACCTGGTGGCCCGTCAACTGCGCCTGGACGAGGGCATCGCGGTCCCGCCCCGGTCCGTGGTGGTGACCGTCGGCTGCCAGGAGGGGATGTTCCTGGCCCTGCGCGCCCTGCACGCCACCGCCGAGGACGTGCTGGTGGTCGCCGACCCCTGCTACGTCGGCATCGTGGGCGCCGCCCGGCTGCTGGGCATCGAGGTCCGCACCGTCGACCAGGCCGACGGCACCCTGGACCCGCGGGAACTGCGCCGGGTCTGCGCCCAGATCCGGGCCGAGGGCAAGCGCCCGCGGACCTTCTACCTGGTCCCCGACTTCGCCAACCCGACCGGCGCCCGGATCGACCTGGCCACCCGGAAGCAGCTGCTGGACCTCGCCCAGGAGCAGGACCTGCTGGTGCTGGAGGACAACCCCTACGGCTTCACCGCCGCCGCGGGCAGCGAACTGCCGACCATGAAGCTGCTGGACCAGCAGCGCCGGGTGCTCTACCTGGGCACCTACGCCAAGGTCTGCATGCCCGGCGCCCGGGTCGGGTTCGTGGTCGCCGACCAGGAGGTCCGCGGACCCGACGGGAGCACCCGGCTGCTGGCCGAGGAACTGACCGCGATCAAGAGCATGATCACGGTCAACACCTCGCCGATCAGCCAGGCCGTCATCGGCGGCATCATCGTCGAGCAGGGCGGATCGCTGAAGAAGCTGATCCAGCACAAGGCGGCCTTCTACCAGCGGAACCTGCAGGTCCTGCTCGGCGCCCTGGAACGGCACTTCCCGGCCCGCCTGCGCCCCCGGGTCGGCATCGACTGGCTGGCCCCCGACGGCGGGTTCTTCCTGGTGATGAACGTGCCCTTCACCGCGGACCAGGCGGCACTGGAGGTCTCGGCCCGCGACTTCGGGGTGCTGTGGACCCCGATGTCCCAGTTCTACGCCGGCCCCGGCGGCGAGCAGCAGATCCGGCTCTCCTTCAGCTACCTGGACCAGGCCCGGATCGAGGAGGGCATCGACCGCCTGGCCGCCTTCCTGCGCAGCCGCCTGGAACCGCAGGACCGGCTGGCCCTGCCGCCGGCCCCCGCCCCGCTGCTCTCGCGGGCGCTGGAGAGCGCACCGGAGCTGTTCGCGGAGATCTTCGGCGCCGGCCTGCGGACGGCCCGACTGCCCCAGGGGGCCTGACCCCCGCACCCAGACTTCCCGCGGCACCGCCGCGGGAGACCCCGAACGGGGTCACCCACCACCCACCCGCACCACCGACCCAAGGAGCCCGCCATGTCCGACATCCGTACCCGCCGCGAGATCGAGATCGGTATCGACCGTGAGGTCGAGGAGATCGGCATCGACCGGATCGAGGGTGAGATCCCCGGCATCGACATCGAGGACGCCCGCATCCGCCGCACCATCTGACCGACCCCCACCCACCCCGCACACCCCACCCCCTTGAAGGAGCCCCCCATGTCCGACATCCGCAGCCGCCGCGAGATCGAGATCGGCATCGACCGCACGATCGAGGAGACCGGCATCGACCTGATCGAGGGCGAGTACGCCGCCGCCCAGACCTGCCTGGCCCCGGCCACCTGAGCACAGCACCGGAACCAGAAGACATGCCACTTGGCCGGAGAGCTCTCCGGCCCCGGAGGACCCCGGGCGCCGGAGAGCCGCGATGACGGGAAGGAGAGAGATGAACCGGTTGCGCGTATCCCAGCTCTGCGTGTTCCTGTGGCGGGACGGTCGCATGATCTGCGACGACCCGCTGAGACACCGCCAGTTCGCCCTGAACACCGAAGCAGGCTCTCTCCTTCGGCACTTCGCCCACTGGGCCCGGCCCGAGGAGGTCGCCGCCCGCTGCCAGGCGGACCCGAAGCTGATCGAGGACCTGGTCACCGCCAAGGTCCTGGTCGAGGAGGGCTCCACCGAGCACGACCGCGAGCAGCAACTGGGCCCCTGGGCCGGCTGGGGCACCGCGGCCACCTACTACCACCTGGCCTCCCGCACCCACGCCGCCGACCGCTTCGCCACCGCGGACGAGGACAACCGCTGGCTCAAGGACCACCTGGAGACCCGGCCGCAGCCGGACCCCTTCAAGCACTACCCGCCCGGCGCCCGGCTCGCCCTGCCCACCGGCGACGACACCCCGCTGGCCAGCACCGACCTGGAACAGACCCTGCGCAGCCGCCGCACCACCCGAAGCCTGGACCCGCACCAGCCCATGACGGCCTCCCAGCTGGCCACCCTGCTGCGCTGGACCGCGGGCCCGCTGCACCAGGTGCCCGGCCAGGGCCTGCACCCCGCGATGCTCAAGGCCAGCCCCTCGGGCGGCTCCCGGCACGCCGTCGAGGTCTACCCGGTGGTCCTGAACGTCGAGGGCGTGGCCCCGGGCATCTACCACTACCACTGCGGCGAGCACGCCCTGGACCCGGTCCGCCCCGGACCCCCGGACCTGGACGAACTCGTCCACTGGTGCGGCGGCCAGAGCTACGTGCGCAACTCCGGGGTGCTGTTCCTGTACACCGCGGTCCTGGAACGCACCGCCTGGAAGTACCGGATGGGCCGGGTCTACCGCTCGCTCTACACCGAGCTGGGCCACATCAGCCAGACCGCCTACCTGGTCGGCACCGCCCTGGGCCTGGGCGCCTACTTCACCGCCGCCACCCGCGACGAACCGGTCGAGCAGGCGCTGGGCCTGGACTGGAGCCAGGAGGTACTGCTGGGCCTGAACGGCTTCGGCCTGCCCACCGCCGCCGAACGCGCCCGCCAGCAGGCGATGCTCACCGGCGGCCCCGCCGACTTCTCCTTCCTCGGCGACGCCTGGGACGGCCGCCAGCCGGTGACCGTATGAACACCCCCACCGCCACCGCCACCGCGCCCGCGGCGCCGGCCGTGCCGTGCCCGCGGGACCGTGCGGAGAGCCTGACCGCCACCGTCGACCTGGTCCGCGCCCAGCGCAACATCGAGCGCTTCCACGCCGCCGCCCACGCCCGCGGCCTGACCGTCCGCGCCCACGTCAAGGGCCACCGCACACTGGCCCTGGCGGTGCGTCAGATCGAGGCCGGGGCGGTCGGGATCTCGGTCACCCAGGCCGGACAGGCCCGCCGCTACCTGGAAGCCGGCATCACCGACATCGTCATCGCCCACCCCTGGCACGACCCCTGGCGCTTCGCGCTGTTCGCCGACCTGGCCCGCGACTGCACCCTGGCGGTGCACGTCGACCACCCCGGCAGCCTGCCCGCGCTGGCCGCCGCCGCCCGCGCGGCCGGCAGCAGCATCGGCGTGCTGGCCCGCATCGGCGACGGCCACCACGCCACCGCCACCACCCCCGCCGACCTGCTCGCCCTGGCCGAACAGGCCCGGTCCACCCCGGGCCTGCGCTTCGCGGGCCTGACCGCCTACCAGGGCATGACCGCACCGGGCGACGCCCATAACCGCTTCGCCATCGGCGCCCGCACCGCCCGCTACGCCGCGCACTGCGCCGAGCACCTGCGCGCCCACGGCCTGCCCTGCCCGACCGTCTCGGTCGGCGGGACCCCCACCGCGGCCGGAATCCGCTCCGTGCCCGGGATCACCGAGATCGGCGCCGGCGCCTACCCGCTGCTGGACGCGGGCCTGGCCCAAGCTGGGGCCTGCGCACCCGAGGACATCGCGATCACCGTCGCACCGGCCACCGAGCACCACCGCCAGGACGCCGAAGGCATCCTGGCCCAGCACCGCTACCCCTGGCAGCCCCGCGGAGCCGTCCTGCCCGCCGACGGCAGCCCGGTCCCGCCGCCGCACATCTGCCCGCTGCTGACCGAGATCCGCGAACTGCGGGTACGCGGCGCCGGCGGCCGGGTGCAGCACTGGCCGGTGCTGAACACCCCCGACACCGCGCCGACCGCCCCCGGCACCGCGCCGACGCCCGGACCGGCCCGATGACCTCCTACGCCGACAACTTCCGGGTCCTGTCGGTCCCCGCCTTCCGCCGCTTCTTCCTGGGCCAGTGCGCCTCCCTGCTGGGCGACTTCCTGGCCGGCCCGGCGCTGGCCTTCGCCGTCCTCGGCCTGAGCGGATCGGCCTCGCAGCTGGGCCTGGTGCTGGCCGCACGGCTGGTCCCGACCGTGCTGTTCATGCTGCTCGGCGGAGCGATCGCGGACCGGCTGCCGCGGCAGCGGGTGATGCGCTGGGCCGACCTTGCCCGCGCCGCGGGCCAGGGGACCACCGCCGTGCTGATCCTGACCGGCCGGGCCGACCTGGCCGAACTGATGGCCCTGCAACTGGTCCTGGGCACCGGCAGCGCCCTGTTCACCCCGGCGATCACCGGCCTGGTCCAGCAGTGCGTCCCGGCCGAGCGCCGCCAGGCCGCCAACGCGCTGCGCGGCCTGGCGCAGTCCGCGGCCATGGTGCTGGGCCCGCTGTGCTCGGTCGCCCTGGTCCTGACGGTCGGCCCCGGCTGGGCCATCGCAGCGGACGCGGGCACCTACCTGTTCAGCGCCGCGTGCCTGCGCCGCCTGGGCGCCGACCCGGCAGCCGGGGCGGCGGCGCCGGTCCAAGCCCGCCGGCTGCGCCGGGACCTGGCCCAGGGCTGGCACGAGTTCAGCGGCCGGACCTGGGTGTGGACCACCATCGCGGTCGCCTCGCTGGCCAACATGGCGTACGCGACCCTGTCGGTCCTGGGCCCCGAGCTGAGCGTCCGCTCCTACGGGGGAGCGGCGGCCTGGGGCGGCTTCCTGGCCGCTTTCGGCCTGGGCGCGGTGGCCGGCGGGGCGGTGGGGCTGCACCTGCGGCCCCGGCACCCGCTGCGCTTCGCCCTGGTCGCGGTCTCCCTGTTCGCCGCACCCGCCCTGGTGCTGTCCGGCACCACCACACCCCTGCCCGCGCTGGCCGCCTTCTTCCTCGGCGGGGCGGGCATGATGGTCTTCAACCCGCTCTGGGAGACCACCCTGCAGGCACACGTGCCCGCCGACCGGCTCTCGCGCGTCAGCAGCTACGAGTGGGCCGGCTCGTTCGCCGCCCAACCGCTGGGCCTGGCCCTGGCCGGACCCCTGGCCCTGCACCTGGGCCTGCGTCACCTCCTGCTCGCCGCAGGCCTGCTGCAACTGGCCGCCACCCTGTCCCCGCTCCTGCTCCGCGAAATCCGCAACCTACCCCCCGAACCCCCGGCAGCCGCACCCCTCCCGGCCGAACCTTCGGCGCCCGAACGCCCGGCAGCCGAACCCCTGCCAGCCGCACCCCTTCCGCCCGAACCCCCGGCGGCCGAACAACTCCTGACGGCCGAACAACCCCTGACGGCGGTGACCGCATGACCACCACCCTGGCCCCTCCCCACCCCAACCCCGGCTCCAGCCCCAACCCCAACCCCGGCTCCAGCCCCAACCCCAACCCCAGCTCCAGCCCCAACCCCAACCCCAACCCCAACCCCGGGTCCGGCCTCAACCCGCGCCCCAACCCCGGCCTCGGGCCCAACCCCCGCCCCCGCCCCCGCCTGGACGTCCTGTCCGCCGCCGAGGTGGACGCCGCCGCCGGCCGCATCACCGGCCTGGTCCGCCCGGTCTCGCTGGCCGCGCTTGCTCCCGGCCTGGTCCCGACCGCCCCGCCCGACCCGCTGGACGACGGGCCCGGCGGCCCCTGCGAAGTCTGGCTGGCCCTGGAACTGCTGCAGCACACCGGCTCCTTCCAGGTGCGCGGCGCCCTCAACTTCCTACGCGCCCACCGCACCCTGCCCGGTGCAGGGGTCACCGCCACCGGCGACAGTGCGACGACGGCGGCCCTGGCCTGGGCCGCCCACCGCGAAGGCGTCCCGCTGACCCTCTTCCTGCCCGCCACCGCCCCCACCGCCCGCCCGGCCCGCCTGCGCGGCCTGCGCGGCCTGGGCGCACGCGTGCACGTAGGCGGTAGTACCGAGGCCGAGGCCCGTTCCGCCTGCGCCCGCTTCGCCGCCGCGACCGGCGCCCTGGCCTACCGCCCGGACCACCCGCTGGCCGCCGCGGGTGCCGGAACCCTGGTGGGGGAGCTGCGCCGACAGGTCCCCGGCCTGGACACGATCGTCCTGGCGGAGGGCGCGGAGGGCCTGTCCACCGGCATCCGCGCCGCGGCCCGGCCGCACAACATCCGCACCGTCACCGTCGCCCTCACCCCGCCCGACCACCTCACCCCGCCCGACCGGTCCACCGCGGCCGGCCGTCCCGCCTGCGTCCCGGCGAGCACCGTCCTGGTGCCCGAGGACCGGGCCGCCCGCGCCTGCCGGGCCCTGTGGGCCGACCAGTGTGTCGCCGTCGCGCCGGCCACGGCCGCCGCCCTGGCGGCCCTGCTGCACAGCGACCCGCCGTCCCGTCCCGAGCACCGGCGCCCCGCCGCGCGCCCGACCGCCGGCAGCTACCGCCCGGCCGCGGCCGAGAAGGTCGTGGTCCTGCTGGACCGCGCTACCGCGAGGGACTGACCGCCGCCGCCGGGACCGCCGCCGGCCGGGACAGCGCGAGCGCGGGGTCGGCGCAGACCGCGTCGGCCAGCGCCGCCAGCCCCGCCGCCAGGTCCCGCACCGTGGCCCGGTCGAACAGGGCGGTGCTGTACTCCACGAAGCCTCCCAGCCCCTGCCCGGTCCCGTCCGGGGCCAGGGACTCGCGGAAGACCACCGACAGGTCGAACTGGGCGATGTCGGGCCGCAGTTCCTCGGCCCGGACCCGCAGCCCGTCCAGGTCGAACCCGGAGGCGTCCTGGCTCTGCAGCGAGACCATGGTCTGGAACAGCGGGTGCAGGCCCGGGGACCGCGGCGGGTTCAGCGCCCGCACGACCCGGTCGAACGGCACGTCCTGGTGGTCGTAGGCGGCCAGGGAGCTTTCGCGGACCCGGGCGAGCAGCTGGCCGAAGTCCGGGTCGCCCCCGGTGTCGACCCGGATCACCAGGGTGTTGACGAAGAAGCCGACCAGGTCGTCGAGCCCCTCGTCGCAGCGCCCGGAGACCACCGTCCCCAACGGGATGTCCGTTCCCGCCCCGCGCGCGGTCAGCAGGGCTGCGACCAGGGCGTGGAGCACCATGGACAGGCTCGCCCCGGCACCGGCGGCCAGCCGGTGCAGTGCCCGGTGGGTGTCGGCGCCGATGGTCAGGGGCACGGTGTCGCCGGCGCCGTCCGCGCCGTGGGTGCGGGCCCGGTCGTAGGGCAGTGCCAGCTGCCGGGGTGCTCCGTCCAGCCGGTCCCGCCAGTAGGCGAGCTGCTGCCCGGCCACGCTCGCGGGGTCGCGCTCCTCGCCGAGCAGCTCCTGCTGCCACAGCGCGTAGTCCGCGTACTGCAGGCCCGGCTCCTGCGGTGCGGCCGGGGCCCGTCCGGTGCGCCGGGCGCGGTAGCACTGGGCCAGGTCGCGGCCCAGCGGCCCCAACGACCAGCCGTCCGCGGCGATGTGGTGCATCAGCAGCAGCAGGACGTGCTCCGCGGGCCCGGTCCGGCGCAGGTGCACCCGCAGCGGCGGCTCCTTGGCCAGGTCGAACCCGTACCCGGCGGCGTCCCGCAGGAACGCCTCCACCTGCCCGCCGACCTGCTGCCCGTCCTGCTCCTCCTCGGTGTCCTGCCCGAGGGCGGCGAAGATCCGGGGGAGCGCCTGCCCGGCCGGGAGCACCAGCTGCACCGGCCCCTGGGCCGAGCGCCGGTAGACGGTGCGCAGCACCTCGTGCCGCTCCACCACGTCGGCGATGGCCCCCAGCAGTGCGTCCCGGTCCAGCGGACCGGTCAGCCGCAGCAGTAGCGGAAGGTTGTAGGTGGGGCTCGGGCCCTGCAGCCGGTGCAGGAACCACAGCCGCTGCTGGGCGTAGGACAGGGGGAGGGTCATGCGCTGCTCCTCGGTCGGCGATCCGTCCGCATAATTGTCACACCCGGATTTTTTCTTGTCATCACCCTGGCCTGAAGCGGCCTGATTGACCGTCAAAACCCCTGAAAAACCCGCCCAATACCGGCCATTCAAACCACCAACAGTGATGACAACCTCTGGACTGATCTGTCATCACCGGCTAGCGTCGCGGCATCGAGACGAGGAGGACGTCCATGCCCGAGCACCGTCACCCAACCGTTGCCCAGCTGTTCGCGCACCAGGCCCACACCGCGCCGCAGCGCCCGGCTGTCCTCGGCGCGGCGGGGGAGCGGATCTCCTACGGCGAGCTGAACCGGCGCGCCAACCGCCTCGCCCACCGGCTGCGCGCACAGGGGGCGGGGCCCGAGCAGGTCGTCGGCGTGTGCCTGCCGCCCACCGGTGACCTGCTCGTCGCGGTCCTGGCCGTGGTCAAGTCCGGCGCCGCCTACCTGCCGCTGCTCCCCGCCCACCCCGCCGAGCGCCGCCGCACCGCACTGGCCGCGACCGGGGCCCGCCTGGTGGTGACCACCGCAGCCCTGGCCCAGGACGGCTTCGCCGCCGACACCGGCACCGTCCTCACCGACGCCGACGCCGACCAGATCGCGGCCGCACCGGACACCGACCCGGCCGTGGCCGGCCACCTGGACCAACTGGCCTACCTGATCCACACCTCGGGCTCCACCGGTGAGCCCAAGTGCATCGCGGTCACCCACCGCGCCATCGCCGACCGGGTCTTCGACGTCGGCTACACCCGCTTCGGCCCAAGAGACGTCTGCCTGCAGATCGCACCGCTGTCCTTCGACGGCTCGGTCTGGGAGATCTGGACCACCCTGCTCAACGGCGGCGCCCTGGCGCTGCCCGCACCTGGCCTGCCCTTCCCCGACGCGCTGCGCGACGCCCTGGAACGCCACCAGGTCACCACCCTGTCCCTGATCTCCCCTCAGCTCCAGCTGATCCTGACCGAGTTCCCGCACCTGCTGGCGGGCCTGCGCACCCTGGTGGTCGGCGGCGACGTGCTGGCGCCGGAGCAGGCACGCCGCGCCCTGACCGCCCTGGGCGGCTGCGGACGGCTGGTCCACGCGTTCGGCCCCAGCGAGTCCACGGTCTTCGCCACCGTGGAGGTGCTGGACGCGCAGAACACCGCGCGCCCGGTCCTGCCGATCGGATCACCGCTGCCCCGCACCACCGCCTACGTCGTGGACCAGGCCCTGCGCCGGTGCGCCCCGGGGGAGTCGGGCGAGCTGTGGCTCGGCGGCCCGGCACTGGCCCGCGGCTACCACCGCAACCCGGCGGTGACCGCGCAGCGCTTCGTCGCCGACCCCTTCGGCGCCCCCGGGGGACGGCTGTACCGCAGCGGCGACATCGTCCGGCTGCGCCACGACGGCGGGATGGAGTTCGTCGGACGGGCCGACGACCAGGTCAAGATCCGCGGCTACCGGATCGAGACCGGCGAGGTCGAGTCCGCCCTGCTGCGCCACCCCGGCGTCGGCGCGGCGGCCGTGGTGGTCCGCGAGGACCTGCCGGCCGGCCGCGGCCTGGTCGGCTACCTCGTCCCCGCGCCCCACACGACGGTCACCGACGCCGAACTGCGGGCGCTGCTGGCGGACACCCTGCCCTCCTACATGCGCCCGGCCGCACTGGTCCGGCTGGAGCGCCTGCCGCTGAACGACAACGGCAAGCTGGACCGCTGCGCGCTGCCGGCCCCCCGCTTCGGCGGCGCGGGCGGTGCGGACGACGCCCCGCGCACCGCGACCGAGACAGCGGTCCACCAGCTGTGGCAGGAGCTGCTGCAACGGCCCGACCCGGGCCGCGAGGAGGACTTCTTCGACGCCGGCGGCGACTCGCTCCTGCTGGTGCGCCTGTTCGACGCGCTCCAGGACCGTTTCCCCGGCACCACGCTGACGCTGGTGGACCTGTTCGAGTTCACCACCTGGTCCTCGCTGGCGGCCGAACTGGACCTGCGCGGACGCGCCCCGGCAGACGAACTGGCCGGCCTCGACGTCTGACCCCGCCCTCCGCCCCGCCCCGGCACCGCGACCCGACCGGCCCCGGCCCGCTCCCGACGTCCGACCCCGGCATCTGCCCCGACCTCGACGCCCGACCCGCCCCCGGCATTCCGCCCCCTGCGCCCCGCGCCCCCCGCCCCCGACCTGAGGACCTCCCGGAAAGGCACCCCATGCCCCGCAGCAGTACCCCGACGTCCCCGCCCGAGGCCGCGTTCACCCCGGTCGCTGTCATCGGCATGTCGCTGCGGCTGCCGGGGGCCGACACCGAGCAGCAGCTGCACCGCCTGCTGGAGACCGGCCACGACGCGATGGCCGCGATCCCACGCGACCGCCTGGAGCTGGCCGGCCTGGACCCGGACGGCGCCTACCCGCGGCTGGCCGCGCTGAGCTGTATCGAGGAGTTCGACCACGGCCACTTCGGCATCGGCCCGGCCGAGGCGGTGGCGATGGACCCGCACCAGCGGCTGGCGCTGCAGCTGACCCACGCCGCGATCGAGAACGCCGGCCACCGCCCCTCACGGCTGCGCGGCGCGAACTGCGGCGTCTACTTCGCCGCCCCGCGCCCCGGCTACGTCGACCTGGTCGGCGAGGACGACCTGGTCACCATGCTGGGCACCCAGGCCTCGGCGCTGGCGGGCCGGATCGCGCACCAACTGGGCCTGCAGGGACCGGCCGTGGTCCTGGACACCGGCTGCTCCAGCGGCCTGGTCGCGCTGCAGTACGCCTGCCGGGAGCTGGCCGCGGACGCCCTGGACCTGGCCCTGGTCGGCGGGGTGAGCCTGTTCCCCACCCTGTTCGAGCAGGCGGACACGGTCCAGGAGGTGGTCTCCGAGACGGGGGCCTGCCGGGCCTTCGACGCCGCGGCCGACGGCACCTCCCCCGGCGAGGGCGCAGTGGTGCTGCTGCTCAAGCGGCTGGACCGGGCGCTGGCCGACGGCGAGCAGATCCACGCGGTCATCCGCGCCGTCGCGGTCAACCACAACGGCGAGCGCTCCAACGGCTTCTCCGCCCCGGGGCCCGCCGCCCAGGCCGAGGTCATCGAACAGGCCTGGCGGCAGGCGGGCCTGGGCCTGGACCGGCTGACCTACCTGGAGGCGCACGGTTCGGGCACCCGCCTGGGCGACATGATCGAGATCGAGGCCGTGCAGCGGGTGCTCCAAGGCGCCGGGGCGGGGCGGCACGCCTGCGACATCGGCTCGGTCAAGAGCAACATCGGACACCTGGGCAACGCGGCCGGCCTGGCCGGGCTGCTGAAAGCGGTGCTGGCGGTCAAGCACGCCGCCCGCTACCGCTCCGTCAACGTCGAGCACCCCAACCCCCAGTTCACCGCCCACGGCGAGCCGGTCCGGGTGCGCACCGAGCACGCACCGTGGACCGAACCCGCAGGCCGCCCCCGGGTGGCCGGCGTCAGCTCCTTCACCCTGATCGGCACCAACGCCCACGCCGTCGTCGAACAGCCCCCCCATCCCCAGCCCACCGCCCACCCGGCCCCGCCCACAACCACCCCGGCCCCGCCCACAACCCACCCGACCCCGACCACCGTTGCGACCCCGACCCCGACCCTCCTCTCGACCCCGGTCCTCCTCTCGGCCCCGGCCCCGACCACCGCCCCGACCCCGGTCCTGGCCACCGCCCCGGCCAATGCTCCGACCCCGCCCACAACCGGCCCGGCCCCGACCACCGTTGCGACCCCGACCCCGGTCCCGACCCCGACTACCACCCCGGCCCCGGCCCTCCTCTCGGCCCCGACCCCGGCGGCGCTGCGACGCCGGCTGACCGACCTGGCCGACGCCCTGGCCGACGCCAGCGAGGACGACCTCCCCAGCATCGTGTTCACCCTGAACACCGGCCGCGACCCGCACCCCCACCGCATCGCCCTGCCCGCCCCCGACAACCTCCAGGCGTTCCGCGCCGCCCTGACCCAGGCCGCCGACAGCACCCCCGACCCCGTCCCCACCCGCCCCCTGGTCCTGCTGCTCACCGACCCGACCGACCCCACCAAGGACGGTGCCGCCGCCGACCACGCCGCCTGGCAGGCCGCCGCCCCCGCCTACCGGCAGGCCTGGGACCAGGCCCACGGCGTGCCCGCCGAGGTGCGCCACCAGTACGCCGCCGTCCGCGCCCTGTGCGCGGCCGGCCTGGAACCGGCCCGGATCGCGGGCCTGGGCCCCGGCCGCGCGGTGGCCCGCGCCGTCCGCGGCGAACTCCCGCTGGCCCAGGCCTGGGCCGAGCGCACCACCGGCGGCCCCACCGCCGCCGAGGTGGCCGCCGCGCTCGCCCGGCGCGAGCCCACCGCCTTCCGCACCCTGGGCCGCCCCGAGCCCGCCCTGGCCGCCCTGTCCACCGGCGGCCACGACCACGCCGACCTGACCCTCGATCACCCCAGCCGCCTGGGCCCGCTGATGGCAGACCTCTACCTGGCCGGCGTCGACCCGGACCAGGACGCCTGGTACACCGCCCAGAGCGCCCCGCGCCCGCGCCGGACCGCCCTGCCCGGCCACCCCTTCGCCCCCACCCGCTGCTGGCCCACCGTCCACCCCCGCGGCACAACCACCACCACCCCCACCACCGCCCCCGAGCCCCGCCCCGGCGACCGGATCCAGCAACTGATCGGCATCTTCCAGGACGTCCTGCGGATCGAGGAGGTGGGCGCCGACTCCAACTACTTCGACCTCGGCGGCAACTCCATCCTGGCGATCTCGCTGCTGGAGCGGATCCGCGCCGCCTTCGGCGTCCGACTCGCCCTGCCCCGCCTGTACGAGCACAGCACCGTGGCCGCCCTGGCCGAACTGGTCGCCACCCAAGCACCGGACGCCGCGGGCGCCGCGGGCACCGGCCAGGACGCCGCGATCCCGCGCCTGGGCACCGGCGGCCCGTTCCTGCCCAGCCACGGGCAGGAGGCGATCTGGTTCCTGAACCGGCTCACCCCCGACCTGCCCCTGTACACCGTCCCGCACGACATCCAGCTCCAGGGCCCGGTCGACGTCGAGGCACTGCGCTGGGCGCTGGCCCGGCTGGAGGAACGCCACCCGGTGCTGCGCTCGCGCTTCGTCGAACTGGCCGGCGAGCCGAGGGTGATGCTGCGCCCGGTCGACGAGCAGGCGCTGCACCTGGTGGACCTGACCCACCTGGACCCCGCCGACCGGCTGGAGCACGCCCGCGGCCTGATCCGCGAGCAGGCCGCAACCCCGATGGACATGGCAGCCGACCCGCTCTACCGCAAGGTCCTGTACCGGCTCGCCGAGGACGACCACATCCTGCTGCTGGTCGCCCACCACGCGGTCTACGACGGCCACGCCCCCGCACTGATCGACCGCGACCTGTGGGAGTTCTACAACGCCGCACGCGAGCAACGGGCCCCGCAACTGCCGGAACTGCCGGTCGACTACCTCGACTTCGCCGCCTGGCAGCGCGAGCGGCTGTCCGGGGAGCGGCTGCGCGACCTGCTGGCCTACTGGCGCGGCCGGGTCCAGGGGGTGCGCCCCTGCGCGCTGCCGACCACCCGTCCGCGCCCCGCGGTGACCAGCGGCCGGGGCGAGACCCACCGCTTCCTGGTCCCCGCCGACCTGGTCGCCCGGCTGCGGACGCTGAGCCAGGACCAGCACGGCACGCTGTTCATGACGATCCTGACCGCGCTGAAGACCCTGATGCTGCGCTACGGCGGCGACAGCGACATCACCGTCGGCACCACCACGACCGGGCGCCCGCACCCCGACCTGCAGGACATCGTGGGGTACTTCAACAACGCGGTGCCGCTGCGCACCGACCTTGACGGGGACCCCACCTTCCGCGAGGCGTTCGCCCGGGTCCGACGCACCGTCATCGACGGCCTGGCCCACGACGAACTGCCGTTCGCGCTGCTGGTCGCCGACCTCCAGGAGCAGCGCGACCCGGGCCGGCACCCGGTCTTCCAGGTCGGCTACAGCCACCAGGCGATCGGCGAGCTGTCCGCCGAGCCCGCCCCGGGGGTGGGCTACCGCACCGACCGCGAGCAGACCTTCGGCGGCGTGCCGCCGGGCACGGCCAAGTGGGACCTGACCCTGACCATGGTCGAGACCTTCCACCAGGACCACCTGGAAGCGGCCCTGGAGTACAGCACCGACCTGTTCGACGCCGCCACCGTCGCCACCATCGCCGAGGCCTTCCTCACCCTCCTCGACTCGGTCGCCGCCAACCCCGACCTCCCGCTGTCCCACCAGCGCCTGCACCACCCCCGGCCGACACCCGCCACCGCACCCGCCACCGCACCCGCCGCCTGGCCGCCGCTGACCGAACCCGCGTCCCGGGCCCTGTCGGCACTGCGCGGGCGCGGCATCCGTGCGGGCGACGTGGTGGGCGTGGCGCTGCCCGACCCCGACGCCCTGCCGGTACTCCAAGGGGCGCTGGCAGCAGGGGCGGTGTGCGTCCTGTGCGACCCCGCCACGTCCTTCGCCACCCAGGCGGCCGTGCTGGAAAGCGCCGCCCCGTCCCTGGTGGTACTGCCCGCCCCCGGCCCGGCCGCCCCCTGGCCGGGAGCCGCCCTGGGCCTGCCGGAGATCCTCTCCGCTGCCCCCGCACCGGACGCGCCCCCGGCCCGGGGCCGACTGGCCCTGCCCACCGCCCGGGGCCGGACCGTGCTGTTCGACGCCCAGCAGGCCGCCGCACTGACCGCGGGCACCAACGACCCGCTCACCGCCCTGCGCGCCGCGGCGGCGCCCGCCCTGCCCACCGCCCCCGCCTACGACGACCCCGCAGCCGGGGTGTCCTGGGCGCCGCTGCCCGCACCCGCCCCGCACCTGTGCGTCCTGGACGCAACAGGCCGCCCCGCCCCCACCGGGGTGACCGGCGACCTGTTCCTGACCGGCCCGGCCGCCGGCCTGGGCCACCTGGACGCCCCCGACCGCGCCAAGGACCCCGACCAGCTAACCGACCCCGACACCCCGGGCCGCCCGCTGCGCCGCACCGGCCGCCGCGGCCGCCTCACCGCCGCGGGCCTGATCGAGCTCGCCTGCCCGCCCCGGCACACCCCCGCCCCCGCACCGCCCGCCCCCGCACCAGTGGAGCAGGCAGAGCAGGTGGAGCAGGTCCTGCTGACCCTGTGGGCCGACCTGCTGGGCCGCGACGAGATCACCCGCGACCAGGACTTCTTCCGCCTCGGCGGCCACTCACTGCTCGCGATGCGGCTCCTGGGCCAGGTCAACCGGCAGCTGGGCGTGCGCCTGCCGGTGACCGCCCTGTTCGAACACCCCACTCCGGCCGCACTGGCCGCAGTGGTGGCAAAGGCCGGGGGAGCCCCCACCACCGCCCCCACCGCCGCGACCGGCCCGCAACCCCCCGCCGGGACCGGGACCACGGTGCCCGCCGACTGGCCGTGGACCCGGCTGCCGGCCGTACCGGACGCCGCGGGCACGACGGTGACGGTGCGTCCGTTCCGCCTGCCCCCGGACGTCTCCCGGGCCCTTGGCTGGCGCCCCGGCGACCGGACCGCCCCCGCGGGCGGCGCACTGGCCTCGGTGGCGGCGCTGCTGGGCCGGGTGACCGGAGCCCGCGACCTGGCCCTTGGCCTGATCCCGGCAGGCGCCACCACCTGCCTGGCGCTGCGCCTTGACCTGGACGGCGACCAGGACCTCGACACCCTGGCGGTCCAGGCCCAGGCAGCCTGCGACGCCGCGACCGCCCGCGGCCCGCTGACCGCACCGCCCGGAGCGGACCGGCCGCTGGTGTCGGTCGCGGTCGAGCTGGGCGAGGCCCGAGGCAACGCGGGCCTGGACACCGACACAGGACACCTGGACCTGCTGTGGCGGCTACGCGCCACCGAGGAGGGCCTGGCCGGGGCGCTGCTGTGCGACACCTCCCGCTTCGGCCCCCGCACCGCCAAGCAACTGGTGGAACAGTGGCGCCACCTCCTGACCGAACTGACCACCCCCACCACCACCACCCTCAGCCCGCCCACCCCACCAACTCAGCCCGCTCAGCCCGCTCAGCCCACCTCGCCCACCCCACCCACCCCGTCCACGGCACCCGCCCCCGCCCCCGCCCACCCCACCCTGACCGCGATGCTCCGCCGAGCCGCCGCCGAATTCCCCACCCGCCCCGCCGCGGTCCTCGGCGCCCAGACCCTGACCTACCGTCAACTGGACCACGCGTCCCGCGCCCTGGCAGCCCAGCTGCAGGCCCACGGCATCGGCCCCGGCTCGGTGGTCGGCGTCTGCACGGAGCGCTCCCTGCACCTGCCCGTCGCCCTGGCCGCGGTCCTGCACGCGGGCGCCGCCTACCTCCCGCTCGACCCGTCCTACCCGCCCGCACGGCTGGCCTTCATGCTCGCCGACAGCTCAGCCGCCCTGGTCCTGACCGGACCCGGCGCGACCGCCCTGCCCCCGACCACCCTGCCCCCGACCGCGCCCCACTGGCCGGTCGACCTGGACGCCCTCGCCACCGCCCCACCCCCGGCTCCCGCCGCCTCGCCCCCGGCCCCCGCCGGCCCGCACCCGGACGACCTGGCCTACGTCATCTACACCTCGGGCTCCACCGGCGCTCCCAAAGGCGTCGCCGTACCCCACCGCGGCATCGCGAACAGCCTGCGCTGGCTCCAGCGGACCAGCCCGCTGACCGCTGAGGACCGGGTCCTGCACAAGACCCCGATCTGCTTCGACCTGTCCGTGTGGGAGCTGTTCTGGCCGCTGACTGTCGGAGCGACACTGGTGCTGTCCGAGCCCGGGGCCCACCTGGACGCCTTCCAGCTGGCCGACCTGATCGAGGGTCAGCAGGTCACCACCGCCATGTTCGTGCCCTCGGTGCTGCGGACGCTGCTGGCGGCCTGCGGCCCGCAGGTCCTGCGCGGGCTGCGCCGGATCGTGTGCGGCGGCGAGGAACTGGACGAGCCGCTGCGCCGCGCGGTGCGGGCCGCCTCCACCGCCCGGCTGTTCAACTTCTACGGTCCCACCGAGGCGTCCGTGGCAGTCACCGCCTGGGACTGCTCCCGCAACGACCCCTCCGACCCCGCTGACCCCTCCGACCCGGCCGACCGCAGCACCGCCCCCACCCCTGCCCCCGCCCCCGCCAGGGTCCCGATCGGCTACCCCGCCGACCACACCACCCTGCTGGTCCTGGACGACCGGCTGCGGCCCTGCCCGCCCGGCGAGCCCGGCGAGCTCTACATCGGCGGCCCCGGCCTGGCCCGCGGCTACCCCGCCCGCCCGGCCCTGACCGCGCAGCGCTTCGTCGCCTCCCCCCACGGCGCCCCGGGCAGCCGCCTGTACCGGACCGGCGACCGCTGCCTGCTGCGCCCCGACGGCGTGCTCGAATACCTGGGCCGCCTCGACGACCAGGTCAAACTCCGCGGCTTCCGGATCGAACCGGGCGAGGTGGAGGCGGTCCTGAGGGAGCATCCGCACGTCGCCGCCGCGGCGGTGGCGGTGCGCGAGTCCCGCACCGGGGACCGCTCGCTGACGGCGCACCTGGTGCCCGTCCCGGGCCTGCCCGAGGACCGCGCCGCCACGGAGCAAGAACTCCTTGGCCTGCTCTCGCGGCGGCTGCCCGCCCCCATGGTGGCCGCGTTCCAGTGGCGGGCCGGCCTGCCGCTGGCGCCCAGCGGCAAGCTCGCGCGGGCACGGCTGTGACGGCGCCCTCAGCCGGCGGCGGCCGGCAGCGGCCCGGTGACCTCCACCAGCATGGTGCTCCAGGCGGCGACGGGGGAGTTGTTCATCACCAGGACCAGGTCCCCGCTCTGGAACTCCCCGCTGTCCATGCCCGTGCGCAGGTTCAGGCCGATGTCGGTGGCGCCGACGTGCCCGTAGGCGCGCAGGTTGGTCCGGCAGGCCTGGGCCAGGGAGATCTCGAAGGTCTGCTCGTAGAAGTCGAAGGAGCCGCTGGACAGGTTCTGGGTGACCACGTGGTCGACGTCCTCGATGCCCACCCCCGCCCGCGCCAGCAGCTCCCGGTTCATCCGGGCGAGCCGCTTGCGGCTCTCGACGGCCAGCGAGAACGCGTAGCGCCTCGGGTCCCCGCACACCTCGGTCCACTCCTCCACCGGGCGCCCCAGGTAGTCCACCCGGAACAGGTCCCAGTACTCGCCGTTGGTCTCCAACGCGAGGTCCACGATGCGCAGCGGCCCCTGCGCGCCCAGGCTCACCGCCATCGCGCCGTCCCCGTTGAGGGTGACCGGGCTGCGGTAGCGGCGCGGCCCCGGGGGGCGGCTGCCGTGGGCGAGCGCCACCGCGCCCAGCCGGGGGTCCGCGGCCAGCAGTCCGCGGCCCTGCAGCAGCGCCGCGGACACCGACGCGCAGCCCAGGTCGGCCACCCCCACCGCGAAGCCGCCGCGCATCCCGCTGTCGCGCTGGGCCCGGGTCGCCTCGGAGGCCATCAGCAGTTCCGGGTGCCGCCCGCTCATCAGCAGCAGGGCGCCCGGCTCGTCCCGCCCGTCCCGCTCGGCCCGTCCCAGCAGCAGCCGCAGCGCCTCGGCGGCCAGGTCGGTGGAGCTGCGGCCCTCGGCGTCGCGGATCTGCTCGATGCCCAGACGCGACACCAGGTCCCGTTCAGGGTCCGGCAGTTGCTCCTGTTCGGCGACCTCGGTCCAGTCCAGCCGCTTGGGCGGCAGCACCGTGACGATATCGGTGATCGCGGCCATGGCAGGCCTCCCCTCGTCGCGCCGACCGTCCCCCGTCCGCCGCGCCCCCAACGGTGCGCCCCCGCCCGAGAGGTCGGATAAGAAGTGATCACCCTACCGCGCCCCCTGGGGGCCCGAGCAGAGCGCTGGATCGTCGGCGCAAGCGGGCCCGCCCCCGCCTCCGCCCCTACCTCCGCCCGGCTGCGCCTGTTCTGCTTCCCCAACGCCGGCGGCACCGCCGGCACCTATGCCGGCTGGCGCCCCCACCTGCCGCCGGGCCTGTCCCTGCTCCCGGTCGAACTGCCCGGCCACGGCGCCCGCGGCCACGAGGACCTGGCCCAGGACCTGGAAGAGCTGGCAGCGCGGGCCCTTGCCGCGCTGAGCGGCGAACTCGACCACCCCTACGCCCTGTTCGGCCACAGCTTCGGCGGCCTGCTGGCCTTCGAGATCGCCCGCCGGATCGAACGCGAAGGCCTGCCCGCACCCCGCGCCGTGCTGGTCTCCGCGGTGCGCCCCCCGCACCTGCCCAAGGCCAACCCGGCCGCCACCGCGGACGACAACCAGCTACTGGACTGGCTGGTCGCCTCCGGCGGACTGCCGGAGGAACTGCTGCGGCACACCGCCTACCTGGGCAGGCTGCTCCGCTGCCTGCGCACCGACCTGACGATGGCCGAGCGCTACCAGCCCCCCGGCCCCGCCCCGCTCGCCGCCCCCCTGCACGTCCTGGGCGGCCTGGAGGACCCGGTGGCCCCGCTGGAGGACCTGTCCGACTGGATCGACTGGGAGGGCGAGGCCCCGTTCAGCACCAGCCTGTTCCCCGGCGGCCACTCCTACCTCTTCGACCACCCGCAACCCCTCCTGAACCACCTCGCCACCCTCCTCCTCACCCCGCCCACCCCGCCCCCGCCCACCCCGCCCCCGCCCACCCCGCCCCCGCCCACCCCGCCCCCGCCCACCCCGTCCCTGCCCACCCCGAG